>CAJTRT010000019.1 GCA_910579105.1 uncultured Muribaculaceae bacterium
ATACGCGGCACGCCGCGTCCCTACATCATTTTGAGAGCTTTTCGTACGACCTCTCCGGCGATGAGAGCCGGTTGGTGTCAGTCCTCCAGGTAGTAGACGATGGTCGAGACCACGCGCACCTTCTTGATGAAGGGGACCGACGACGACTGGCTCTCGATCGAGAACTGCCCCTGGTTGGCCGTCTTCATCTTTCCAACTTTCGAGCCGCTGTCGGCGGCGAAGCGGTCGGCGGCCTCGCGGGCGTTCTTCGTCGCCTCGGCGATCATTTCGGGCTTGATGTCGTTGAGGGCGGTGTATTCGTAGTCGATGTAGCCGTTGGAGACGGGGATGCCGTCTTTCAGCAGGTCGGCCGACTTGTCGATCAGCGCCCTCACCTTGTCGACTTTCGACGATGTTACGGTTATTGTGTTGTTGAGCGAGTACTTGAAGTCGATGTTGCTCGAACGGTACTGGTTGGTGGTGGCGTTGTAGGTGTCGGGGGGTGCGATGGTGATTTCCTCCTTGTCTATACCGTTGGCTGTGAGGAACTTCACGATGGCGTTGTTGTTGGAGGTCACCTGGTTGTAGACAGCCGTCAAGTCGTTGCCCGCCACGCTGTATGTGATCGGCCAGGTTACGCGGTTGGCGGGCACCTCGCGTTCGGCCAGGCCGCGCACGGTCACTTCCCTGTCGCGGTATGCCATGTTGTCGATACCCCCCTTGATGAACAGGCCGAGGAAGAAGATTCCGGCCCCGATGAGCAGCGCGCCCACCACCGTTGAAACGTTCAGTTTTTTATCCATTGTATTTAAGTTGTTGTTTGTTAATTGCATACGGAATGTTTCGACCTCGCCGTAGGGACGCGGCGTGCCGCGTATCGTTGGAATTTTTACGCGGCACGCCGCGTCCCTATAATGGGAACACCCTGGTCTATAATAATAGACAAGGCGGGGCGCTCCTTGGTTTAAGGGGCGCCCCGCTTTTGTGGGTTATTTTATCTTTTATCTAATGTGTGGCCTTAGCGCAGCACGATCTTCTTGCTGACAGGCCCGGCTGGGGTCTGTGCCGAGAGTACGTAGACGCCTTCCGTCAGGGCCGAGCCGTCGAGGGTCAGGGCCTCTCCGTCGGTGGCGTTGGCGGCGACCTTGGCCCCGCTGAGGTTGTAGAGGGCCGCGTCGAAGCCGTTGATGCCGGGAATGGTCACCTCGACATTCTTGCCGGGCAGGATCTCGTAGATGAGGTTCTTGTCGGCGTTGTCGTTGAGCACGGTGTTGATGGAAGCGGAGTGGGCGATGGCTTTTTTCATTCCCTCGAGGGCGTTGATCTTGCCGGCACCATAGCGCACCTTGAGGGCGCTGCTGAGCGACGCGTCGACGGTGCTGGTCATTGCGATGATCGACTGCACCTCCTTGATGGTCATTTCGGGCCATGCCTCGAGCCAGAGCGCCACCACGCCTGCGGCGAACGGGGTAGCCATCGAGGTTCCCTCCATATTATAATAAGGGTAGAGGTTGCCGTTCTTCTGCTGGTAGGCGGCGAGAACGTTCTGCGACATCTTCTGCGACTTATACCAGTAGGAGCTGATCGGAGCCACGATCTGCGAGCCTGGGGCGACGCAGTGGGGGAGGGAGCGGTCGTCGTTGGTCGTGCCGTACGACGAGAAGGATGCCACCTCGCCCACGGAGCCGGAGTTGTTCCACGAGCCCATCGTTCCGTTGGCCAGCGGCCAGGAGGTGCGCGAGACGTACGCGCCCACCGACAGGATGTTCTTGCCGCATCCCATGCCGTTGATCGATCCGTTGGGAGAGCCGTTGAGGTAGCCCGCCACGTTCTCGGAGGCGAAGGTCATTGTCGGGTAGTTGCGCGATGTGTTGATGTAGGCGTCGATCTTGCCGCGGTTGGTTGCCATTTCGTCGCCGGCGGTGATGTTAACGCCGATGTAGAGGTCGGCGCCGGTCTGCTGGTAGTTGCCGGTGATGGTCACGCAGTAGCGGTTGGCCTCGCGGTCGAGGGAGCCGCTGGCGCGGAGTGTGCCGGTGTACGACGCGGCGAACTCGGGGATGCCGCTGTCAAAGGTGACGCTTCCGCCGTTGGCGGGGATGGTCAGCTCCTTGACGATCTTGCCCCCGTCGAGCTTGGTGTAGAGGATCACCTTGCAGGTGAAGGGGTCGGTGTTGTTGCTCCAGAACTGCGCGGTGTAGCTGAGCTGGTTCTTGGGGGTGCGCTGGGGGATGATGAAGGTGTTGAGCACCTTGCCGCTGATGCCGCCGAACTTTTTGGTGATGGCCATGTTGTTCTGCCCCTCGTTGCCCGCGGCGATGCAGATGATCGCTTTCTGACCCAGACGGTCGAGGATTTTGGAGGCGTGGTCGTTCTCGTCGTGCGAGCCGGAGTTGTTGCCCAGCGAGAGGTTCACGACCGCCGGCTTGCCCATTGCCACCGCCTCGTTGACGATTTTGTCGACGCCTGCGAGGATCGACGCGTCATAGAAGTCGCCGCATCCCACGAGCAGGTCGGCGTTGATTGCCGAGCCGTAATAGGGGATGGGCTGGTCGGTGACGGCGTTGACGCCTCCGGCGGAGTTGACCTCGCCGAAGTTGCCGACCACGCCCTGAGAGCCGGCGATACAGCCGAGTACGTGTGTGCCGTGGCTCTCGTGTTCGTCCTCGGTGGTGAACGACGCGATCTGCTGCGGGGTGGTGTAGGAGGTGCACTGCACGCTGCCTTCCGAGTAGCCGCGCATGACGTACACGCCTTTCACGCGCGAGGTGCCGTCAGCGGTCTTGAACGCCGGGTGGTTGGGGTCGAGACCCGTGTCATAGAGGCCGCAGACAACCCCCTTGCCGGTGTAGGATACTCCGTTGAGCCCCTCGCCGGTACCAGTCTGCACGAGGTCTACCCCGGTCTGGGCGCGCGCCACGTTGAGCAGGGGGACGGACTGGGTGCCGAAGCTGACGGAGCGCACCTCGTCGAGCGCCGCGAAAGCCTCGATCTTGTCGAGGGGGAGCGACACTATGAGCATGTCGCCGAAATCGGAGACTACCTCGTGGCCCAGGGCGGCTATGTCGGAGGCCGTGGCGCCCTGTTCGAGGGATACGATCACCATTGTCTGTGGGGCTGTGAGGCCGCGCGATACGGCGGCGCGCTCCTTGAACTCTTCGATCATGTGGCGCCCCGGGCCGTTGATTTTGCTCTGGGCACCGGCGGAAAGGCAGCAGCCTGCTGTCAGAAGTCCGCAGATAAGGAGGTTCTTCATTGCTGATTTAACTGTTTGCGAATGGTTTGTTGATAGCGTTTTTGGTGTGGCAGACGGCTGTCTTTTCAGTGTGTGCCAATTGCAAAGGTAATAAAAAGTTCGCTAAACGTTCGCTTTTTGCTTCCGTCCGCCCGATTTTTTTGCTTTTTTAATAATGTGGGGTTGCGAATCCGCTCGCTGGGGACATCATTGGAATGATGAGTGAATCCATGATGCCGCCAAAATGTAGGTGCATCCCTACGATATGGGATGCCGGGAGGGGGCCGCGTCCACCGGTTGCGGATGTTAAGCGGCGCGGGTTGTGATGTCTGGGAGCGCCGGAAGGTTGCGCCCCGGCGCTTCCGTTAAGGATATTTAACGCATAAGCCGGGCCGAGATTATGCAAAACGCATATTTATTCACGGCGTTTTTCTCGTAAAGCGTTGATGCGCAGGGCGAACTGCGGGTATGCTTTTGAAATATGTTTTTCAACATGAAGATTTTTTTGCTTAAACAGGAGCAAAATTTCTTTTGAAACGTTTATTTTTTTGACATTTTGTGTTAACTTTGCACAACGCGGGTGGCAGATGGGCCTGTCAATCTCTCGGTTCGCGGAGGCGTTTCGGGGGTTGCGGGGGCTGTCGCCGCCGTTAATGATTAAGAGATGCTGTTTTCAGGTCTTTGAAAGTTTTAATTCGTAAGCGCTGCCGCCACGCCGGCGAGGCGCTTTAAACGGGATTTTTTGCTCGAACCATTTCTATCGCGCCGGATGGCGCCGACCACCGAATTTATAAGTTTAACAAATAAAAGTGTATGAAAAAGCTGTTTCTATTACTGACGGCTCTGCTGCTGGCAGCGGTGACAATGACCGCCCAGACGCGCACCATCACCGGCACGGTTGTTTCCGCCGCTGATGACGAGCCTATCGTGGGAGCTACAGTGCACCCTGTGGGGGGCGGTCATGGTACTGCCACCGACATCGACGGCCAGTTCTCGCTGACCATCCCCGCAAAGGTCACCCAGCTCCAGGTTACCTATGTCGGCATGACGCCCCAGACCGTGAAGGCTGAGAACGGCGTCCGCGTCGCACTGACCGAGAGCGCTACCGCCCTCGACGAGGTGATGGTCGTGGCCTACGGTACCGCTAAAAAGTCAGCATATACGGGTTCGGCTTCCGTCATAAAGGCTGATCAGATTGAAGGCCGACAGGTGACCGACGCGATGTCGGCTCTCGCCGGCACTGTTTCCGGCGTGCAGGTGCTCACCACCAACGGCCAGCCGGGCACTTCCCCCGAGGTCCGCATCCGCGGTATCGGCTCGATCAACGGCTCCTCCAAGCCGCTCTACGTTGTCGACGGCATGCCTTTCGACGGCGACATCGCCACGCTCAACACCATGGACATCGAGTCGATGACCGTCCTGAAGGACGCCGCCGCCGCCGCCCTCTACGGTGCCCGCGGTGCCAACGGCGTGGTCCTGGTCACCACCAAGAAGGGTGGCGAAGGCGACGCGGTGATCACCTTCGACGCCCGCTGGGGCTCCAACTCCCGCCAGGTGAAGGGTTACGACGTGATCGACAACCCCTACCAGTACACCGAGATGGCATACCAGGCTATCCGCAACGGCTACCTCTGGGGGCAGGGCTATGACGCGCAGCGCGCCCATATCGCGGCGAACAATGACCTCGCCACCGCTTTCGGCGCGGGCTACAATATCTGGAACGTGCCCGCCGGTCAGCAGATTGTCGGCACAAACGGCAAGCTCAACCCCAACGCCAAGCTCGGCAACTTGATCACCACCCGCGACGCCGACGGCAACATCATCGCCCAGAACTTCGTCAAGCCCGACAGCTGGTATGACAACACCTTCGTCCACGGCCTCCGCCAGGAGTACAACCTCTCGGTGCGCGGCGGCTCGGAGCGCTTCAAATACTACGCCTCCGTGGGCTACCTGGGTGACGAGGGTATCATCGACAACTCGAACTACAACCGCCTCGCGTCACGCGTCTCCGCGGAGTACCAGGCCAAGAAGTGGCTCAAGCTCAACGCCTCGCTCGCGTTCAACCATGTCGACATGAAGGCTCCCTCGGGGCAGGATTCCGGCACCAAGAACGTGTCGAACGCGTTCTATATCGTCGACAACATGGGTCCGGTCTACCCGATGTTCATCCGCGACGGCAAGGGCAACATCCTCCAGGACAAAGCCACAGGCCACCCCATCTACGACTATGGTGACAACAACACCTACTTCCCCGGCGCCAACCGTAACTTCATGTCAGGCTCCAACCCCGCCTCCGGCTTCGTCTACGACACCAACGAGACCATCATGGACGTGCTCGACGCCAAGTGGGGCGCTACGATTACCCCGATCGAGAACCTGAACATCACAGGCAACGTCGGCTACTTCCTCGACAACACCCGCGAGCATGTCATCATGTCGCCCCTCTACGGCTCCGTCAAGTCGAACGGCGGCCGCGCGTCGCAGGAGTCACGCCGTATCAGCGGCCTGAACCTCCAGTTCCTCGGCACATACCGCCGCACCTTCGCCGACGTCCACCACGGCGACATCATGGTCGGCTACGAGACCTACGAGCAGAACCAGGAGTCGGTTACCGCTATGGGCTACCACCTCTATGACCCCTATAACTGGGCCGTCAGCAACACTCTCAACGACGAGAACCGCAAGGGTAGCGGCGCCGCCGTCGGCTACTCGACCCGCGGCTTCTTCGGCCGTCTGAACTACGACTACGACTCGCGCTACTTCGCCAGCGTCTCCTACCGCCGCGACGCATCCTCGCACTTCCACCCCGACCACCGCTGGGGCGACTTCTTCTCGGTTTCCGCCGCGTGGGACGCCGCCAAGGAGAAGTTCATGCAGCCCGCCGCCACATGGCTCGACCTCCTGAAGGTGAAGTTCTCGTTCGGCCAGCAGGGTAACGACAACCTCTATCCCGGTATGGCCTACGGCTACTACTACACCGACATCTACGGAATCGAAGGCTCGCAGACCTGGTCTGACGGCAACATGGTCCAGAAAGGTAACCCCGACCTGACCTGGGAGACTTCGAACGCCTGGAACGCCGGTATCGATTTCAGTTTCTGGCAGGGCAAGCTCTCGGGTACCGTCGAGTACTTCCTACGCGAGAGCAAGGACATGCTCTATATGAAGCCCGTGGCTCCGTCGAACGGCTACACCTCGGTGCCTATGAACGTCGGCTCGATGCGCAACTCTGGTCTCGAATTCGAGCTGAACTACCGCCCGGTCAACACCAAGAACATCACCTGGGACATCAACCTCAACGGCACATATCTCAAAAACAAGATTGTCAAGCTCCATCCCGACCTGGGCGGCCAGATGATCTCCGGCATCCGTATCCTCAAGGAGGGTTCCTCGCTCTACAACTACTACATAGTTGACTACGCCGGCGTGAACCCCGACAACGGCGCCGCCCTCTTCTGGGCCCGCGAGACCATCGGCACCGACGCCAACGGCGACCCGATCTTCGGCAAGGAGTACAAGACCGAGAACTACGACATCGCCGCCGACACCAACCTCAAGGAGACCGGCAACCTGCTCCCGACCTTCTACGGCGGCTTCGGAACCAGCGTGCAGGCCTACGGCGTTGACTTCTCGATCGCGTTCAGCTACCAGCTCGGAGGCCGCACCCTCGATGACGGATACGGAGGCTACATCTACGGCGGCGAGAGCGACGTCCTCGGCCACGCCTGGCACAAGGACATGCTCAACGCGTGGACTCCCCAGAACCGCGACACCGACATTCCGGCTCTCAACTCCCTGGAAAAGTACAACCTCGGCTCGCAGGAGACCACCTTCAAGCTGATCTCCTCCGACTACCTGTCGCTCAACAACATCACCCTCGGTTACACCTTCCCCTCGAAGTGGACCAAGAAAATCGGCATCGAGAGCGTGCGCGTCTACGGCAGCGCCGACAACGTGGCTCTCTGGAGCAAGCGCAAGGGTCTTGACCCCCGCATGGGCTTCACCTCCGCCGATTCGGGCAACTACTCGATCATCCGCACCATCTCGGGCGGTCTCAAGGTTGTGTTCTAACCCGGTTTGTCTAATCAGAAACCCAACGAAACAATGAAAAAATCCAATATATATCTGTCCTGCGCCCTCGCGCTCTCGGGCTTCGCTTTCACCGGGTGTCTCGACCTGGACCAGGAACCCAAGAGCAGCATCGTAACCGAGGATCAGAAGCAGGAAGTTATCAAGGGGGATCCCTCAATGGCCGCCGCCAGCGTGGCAACCATCCCCTCGATGGTCACCGCGTACGTCCACAACTGGTCGGTGCATATCGACTACGGATACCCCTCAATCATGATATCCACCGACACCCGAGGCATGGACATGCCCTCGAACCTCGGTAACTACCAGCAGTACCAGCCAGCGCTCGAAATGAGCGACTTCAACGGCCGCTACTACCTCAACCTCGAGTTCTGGTACACGTTCTACAACCTGATCCGTTCGGCCAACGCCGTGCTCGCGAACGTGCAGCCAACCGAGCCCCTGACCAAGTACTTCTGCGGCCAGGCCCTCGCTTTCCGCTCGTGGGCCTACCTCAACCTCGGCCAGATGTACCAGTTCACATACGTCAACAATCCCCAGGCGCTTACGGTCCCCATCATCACCGAGGATAACATGACCACCGCTGCCTCCGAGGGCTGCCCCCGCGCTACCGCCGAGCAGCTCTACAAACGGATTATCGACGACCTCACCTCCGCGATCCAGTATCTCCACGATGCTGACGCGGAAGGCTACAACCGCGACTCGCAGACCGAGCCTGCCATCGTCAAGACCTTCGTCAACGAGGCCGTCTGCTACGGCATCCGCGCCCGCGCCAACCTCTTCAAGCAGGCCTACGCCGAGGCTGCCGCCGACGCCGCCGAGGCTATCCGCCTGGCCGAGAAGGAGGGGGCTGCTCCCTATTCGCGCGAATCGCTCGCCGCTCCCCAGTTCTACAACATCGCCGACAAGTCATGGATCTGGGGTATGTATTCCGATCCCTCCTCGTCGCAGTTCCGAGGCGTGGTTAACTTCGCTTCCTTCATGACGGGCTGGACAGTCAACGGCTACGCCGCCGCAGGCTTCTACCGCCGCGTCAACAAGGCCCTCTACGACAAGATTCCCGCCACCGACGTCCGTAAGAACTGGTGGATCAACGGTAGCGGCCAGGTGCCCTCGTCGCTCCCCTCGCAGTACACTTCCTACATCAGCTCGGCCGAGGCCAACGGTATGGCGCCCTTCGAGCCTTACTCGCAGTTGAAGTTCGGCGCCGTTGACGGCGATCCCGCGACCAACTCCGGCGCTATCGACATGCCCCTGATGCGTATCGAGGAGCTCAAGCTCATCGAGGCGGAGGCTCTCGGCCTCTCACCCGCTGGCGTTTCCGCCGGTGTCAGCAAGCTGGTTGACTTCGTGAAAGGCTACCGCAACCCCGAATACACCTGCAACGCCAACTCCGCCGAGGCTTTCAAGAACGAGGTGTGGCTCCAGCGTCGCGTGGAGCTGTGGGGCGAAGGCTTCTCCTACTACGACATGATGCGCTTCCAGAAGCCCCTCGACCGCCGCGGCGGCGGATACGCTTCCGCCATCGTGTTCAACATCGAGCCGACCAACACAGTCCTTCTCTACGACATACCCCAGGCCGAAGTGCAGCGTAACCCGCAGATCGGCACCAACACCAACGGGTCCGTCATACCCTCTCCCGTCGATGACAGCGGCCTCCCCTCTTGGGCGAACTGACATTCCATAACGAAGTATATTTAGGATAAAGAATATGAAATTCAATAAATTATATATGGCTCTCGGTGTCGCTGCCCTCGCTTTGGCTTCTTGCAGCGACGAAGAGGACTACACCCCCGCTCCCGCGGTGGTGACCCCCGCGGCCTACTTCAACATCTCCGACAAAACGGATGTTGACCTGGAAAAGAACTCCACCGAGTTCAGCTTCCCGATCTACCGCGCCGAGGCAGGTGGCGCTTACAGCCCCAACCTCGCCATCTCCGTTGTCAGCGGCGACGGGCAGCCTGTCCCCAGCACCCTTTTCACCGCCCTGAACAGCGATGCGGACCCCGTCTTCGCCGAAGGCGCCACGACCGGCGCGATAAAGTATGCCGTCGACATGTCGCAGATCACCCCGCTCAACGACTACTCCTTCCTGATAAAGGCCGAGGGCGAAAGCACTCCCTACTTCATCACCTCGACGGAGTACGTTGTCAGCTACGTTCCCTGGGTGTCGATGTCCGACCCGACTTCCGGCGCTCTTCCCACGCTTGACGACAACTCGCTGTGGCAGTGCCTCCAGGGCGGTCTCGCCATGACTCTCGACGTGGTTGTCGAGAAGCATCCCGAAAAGCCCTTGTTCCGTATCACCCACCCGTATCTCAACGCCCCCGGCGCGATCAACGCCGCGACACAGGAGAACTTCGCCGAGTACTATCTCGACCCCAACGATCCCAACTACCTCTATCTCAACACCGAGAACCCCAATGCCGTGTTCTTCTGCGACAGCAAGGGCGACATCATCAAGGAGTATGAGGTCGGCGTGCGCGGTATCTTCAACGAGAACTGGATCGGCTACGGCAACTTCCTGCTGCTGAACATGTACTGGTACTATCTCAACAACGAGTGGTACATGGTCAGCGATGACAAGGGCATTTCCCCCGAACGCGGCGAGTTCAACAAGTGCATCGGCCAGTTCAAGAACGGCAACATCGAGTTCGGCAACGGCGGCGTGTGGTTCGGCTTCACCAAGGACAAGGAAGCCGTGTGGGACGGCAAGGGCTGGGTGCTCAAGCTCCCCGGAGCCGCGCAGCTCGGCTGGGCATCGCTCGGCATGGGCACATTCACCGACGGCTTCGTGGCACAGTACTGGGGCGAGGCTAACCAGACCTTCCAGGTCAACATGATGGAGAGCGAGACAGACAAGGGTATGTTCCGCCTCGAGAACCCCTACCGCTACGGTAACGGATATCCCCTGGCCGACGCCTCGACCGACGCTTCCGGCGACGGCCCCTGGAACATCGTCATCGACTGCACCGATCCCAACTTCGTGGTGATCGAGCCTCAGGGCACCGGCTTCATGGTCGGCACCGAGCAGTTCATCGCCAACGCCGCCGGCTACCTCACCACCACCGACGACGCCGCGAAGAAGCGCACCAAGGAGCAGATCATCGCCGACGGGCTGAACGACACCTACGACGCGGCCACCCGCACCATAACCATCAACCACCCGATGCTCTCCGGCGACAACGGCGCCACATGGTCCAACGTCTGGGAGGTAGCAGGCTTCCAGCCCGCCGTGATCGTCCTCCCCGCCGAGGGCGGCCAGCAGGCCCAGCAGGCCGCTGCCATCTCCTCCGGCAAGATCTCCCTGGCCAAGGCCCGCGCCTCCCGCAAGGTCGCCCGCCGCTAACCCCGGCCTCCGCGTCCCGGCTAATCCCCGGAACGATACCCTACAAGCCGCGCCTCCCCCGAGGCGCGGCTTTTTTATCTCATACTTTTTATTTTACTGCCTATACCACCACGGCCCCGCACCCTCCGGGCGCTCCGCGTGTATAGCCCCCGGAGTCACCGCACCTCGCCCCCTCCGGGGCTCGATACGGTGTTCCGCACGGCCTCGCCCCCTCCGGGTGCTCCGCGGGGAGAGTTCCCCCGCAGTCGCCATATCGCCCTCCGCAGGGGGGTGCGGTGTTCCGCACGGCCTTGTGCCCTCCGGGCGCTCCATTTGCGTTTCCTTATGCGATATTATCCCCCGTATCCTATATCGCCCTTATATCCTCTCTCAATCCCTCCTCTCTCCGCCGCGTCAACCCATTGGCTGCGCTTTCCACATCAGCGCCCGGAGGGTGCGCGGCCTTGCGGAACACCGTATCGAGCCCACGGAGGGGCGAGGTGCGGTGACGCTCGAGCCGTCTCCTCCCGCGGAGCGCCCGGAGGGTGCGGGCCCGTGGTGCCACCTGCGCTGCGGCGATTTTATGTTTTGCGGCATATTTGCTTGTAGATGTGAGTGGTATTGAGTATTTTCGCCATATGAGTAAGACATTGCTGCTGTCGCACATCGTGTTCGGCACAAAAAACAGAGAGCGCACCATACCCCCGGATCAAAAGGAGAAGTTATTTCGGTTCATATGGTCGGTCTTAAAGGAACACAAATGTGTGTTGTACAGGATAAACGGGATGGGGGATCATGTGCATATGCTGGTTGACATCCACCCGTCGGTTGCCGTGGCCACGCTTATGCGGGAAGTGAAATCGAAGTCGAGCCAGTGGATGAAAAAATCAGGTTTTTTCCCAGCATTTGACAGCTGGGGACAGGAATATTTCGCAGAGTCAAAGAGTGTTGCCGACAAGGATCGCGTGATAAATTATATAAAGGAGCAAGAAACGCATCACCGCACAATAACCGCCGATGGCGAGTTCAAAGGCCTGTTTGCAGTCAATGGCTTTTCTTGGTTTGATGATGATTTACGATGATGGCAGAAATTTCAGCGCCCCTCATTTGCCGATTCCCAAACTTTCATTAACTTTGCCTAACGACAATGTGTTGATACGGGCCTTTATGATAGAAAAAACAGATAAGAATACAGGAGACAAAAGGATTATATTGGATAATGACGAAATACGTATGGGCTTCCTCGCGCAATGTGTCGAGGCGGTCGCGGAAGCTGATAGGTCTGATTATCTCGCGATGCTGAGCCGTCTGGAAGCTGCCGATATGACGCAGGGCTACATCCTGCGGTTTTATGACACACTCCATACCGAGAGCGCGGAAAACATAACACAGTCGTTACTTAAACTGCTACGAGAGAGAGAAGCGCGAATAAAACGATAGCGTGAGTATGTTTGAAATTCTGACAGTTTATCATGGTGGAACCGAGGAGATAAAGACTCCGAAAGTGAATGTCGGTCGTCCGCAACTCGATTTCGGCCCCGGATTTTATGTCACTGACATATACACCCAAGCGGCCAGTTGGGCGACCCGCGTGGCCGCTGACCGCAAAGGCTCGCCGGTGGTTAACATATATAATCTAAGGCAGCGGGAAATCCGTTCGGCAGGCAGATGCAAGGTTTTTGCGGCTTACAACCGGGAGTGGCTTGAATTTGTGGCTGCGTCCCGACTTGGAGAAGAGCCGTGGGCCGGCTTTGATTATATCGAGGGAGGCGTGGCTGACGACAGGGTGGTCAATACTGTCAGGCTTTATATGGGTGGTTTTTTGTCTGCCGATGAGGCGTTGGGGCGATTGAGATATTTCAAACCGGCCAATCAGATTTGCATACTCAGCCAGAGCCTTCTTGAATCATATATGGATTTTATGGATTGTGAGGAAGTTAGAGCGTATGAGTGACAAAGAGAAAACGATACATGACATTCTGACCGCGACGCAGACAGGCACAATTGTCTGTCTCCTGGCCAGGACGTTGGGAGTCCCCGTCTACGAGGCTTTCCGCAGGTTTTTCCGAAGTGAGACCTATGCCGTTTTCCGCAAGCCGGGCTCCAGCCTGTCCATGCTTGGCGATCCGGCGATTGTACGGGAATATCTTGTGGAAATCGGCAGAGAAGGCCTGTGCCGGGGATGTGTTTTAAAATAGGTTGCCCCGCGCTTGCCGATTCCAGAACTTTCATTAACTTTGCGATTGGGGGTGTGGGCGAGGCGGTGTTAAGCCGTTTGGCGACGCTCCCTTACAGGTAAGCCACAAAACCTAACTAAAAACATAAAAGGATGAAGAAGCACAATTTCTATGCCGGCCCTTCGATTCTGAGCCAGTACACCATCAAGAACACCGCCGACGCGGTGCTGAATTTCGCCGATACCGGCCTGTCGATCCTCGAGGTGTCGCATCGCTCCAAGGAGTTCCAGGCGGTGATGGACGAGGCCCAGGCGCTCGTCAAGGAGCTGTTGGACGTTCCCGCCGGTTACAGCGTGCTGTTCCTCGGCGGCGGCGCTTCGTTGCAGTTCGCCATGGTGCCCTACAACCTGCTCCGCACCAAGGCCGCGTACCTCGATACCGGCGTGTGGGCCCACAAGGCAATCAAGGAGGCCAAGCTGTTCGGCGAGGTCGATGTTGTCGCTTCTTCCGAAGACCGCAACTATAACTACATCCCCAAGGGTTACGCGGTTCCCGAGGATGTCGACTACTTCCACTACACCACCAACAACACCATCTACGGCACCGAGATCCGCAAGGATCCCGAGACAAAGGTGCGCCTGGTGGCCGACATGTCGTCCGACATCTTCTCCCGTCCGGTTGATGTTGCCAAGTATGACCTGATCTATGCCGGCGCCCAGAAGAACCTCGCCCCCGCCGGCGCGACCATCATAATCGTGCGCGACGAGGTGCTCAACAATCCCCCGCGTCCCATCCCGACGATGCTCAACTACAAGACCCACGTTGACAAGGGATCGATGTTCAACACCCCGCCGGTGCTTCCCATCTACTCCGCGCTGATGACCCTCCGTTATTATAAGGAGATGGGCGGCGTGGCCGAGCTTGAGAAGCGCGACCTGGCCAAGGCCGCCAAGCTCTACGAGGCTATCGACGGCAGCAAGGTGTTCCAGTCGACCGTGCCCGACCACGAGGACCGTTCGATCATGAACGTATGCTTCGTGATGAAGCCCGAGTATGCGGAGCTGGAGAAGCAGTTCCTCGAACTGGCCACCTCCAAGGGTATCGTGGGCATCAAGGGGCACCGCTCTGTCGGCGGCTTCCGCGCGTCGCTCTACAACGCCCTGCCCATGGAGTCGGTCGACGTGCTCGTGGCCGCGATGAAGGAATTCGAGAACAAAATTTAAATCTATACGGCTATGAAAGTGCTTGTAGCTACCGAGAAACCGTTCGCGGCGGTCGCCGTCGACGGTATCCGCGAAGTGGTTGAAGGCGCGGGTTACCAGCTCGCCCTCCTCGAGAAATACGCCTCCAAGGCCGACCTGCTCGGTGCCGTGGCTGATGCCGACGCGCTGATAATCCGCTCCGACAAGGTTGACGCCGAGGTGCTCGACGCCGCGAAGAAGCTGAAAATCGTGGTGCGCGCCGGAGCGGGTTACGACAACGTCGACCTTCCCGCCGCCACCGCCCACAACGTCGTGGTGGAGAACACCCCCGGGCAGAACTCCAACGCCGTGGCCGAGCTGGTGTTCGGTATGACGGTGATGGCCGTGCGCAATATGTACAATGGCACTTCCGGCTCGGAGCTGAAAGGGAAGACCCTCGGCATCCACGCCTTCGGCCAGGTGGGGCGCAACGTGGCGCGCATCGCCAAAGGATTCGGCATGGAGGTGAGCGCCCTGGATCCCTATTGCCCTGACGCTGCCATGGAGGAAGCCGGCGTGAAGCCCGTCCATTCCGTCGAGGAGCTGTACAAGGGTAACAAATTCGTGTCGCTGCATATTCCCGCCACTGCCGAGACCCGCGGCTCCGTGGGCTACGACCTCGTGACCCTCATGCCGAAGAACGGCGTGCTTATCAACACCGCCCGCAAGGAGGTGATCGACGAGGAGGGGCTGCGCCGCGCCCTGGCGGACCGCCCCGACCTGAAATATGTGGCCGATGTGAAGCCCGACAACGCCGAGACGCTCGCCGCCGAGTTCGGCGACCGCGTGTTCTTCACACCAAAGAAGATGGGGGCGCAGACCTCCGAGGCCAACATCAACGCCGGGATTGCCGCCGCCCGCCAGGTGGTAGCCTTTCTGAAAGAGGGCGTTGACCGCTTCCGGGTAAACTGAATTACCTCCCATCCATAAACCGCAGCGGCTTCCCAACCCTTTCTTAGGGGCGGGGAAGCCGCTCGATTACGTTCGCTCCACCCGACGGCCGCACAGGTTTCCCCTTTTGGTTCCCCCTCTGCGTCCGGTGCCCCGGTCGGGAGACCGGGGAGGAATAATAGGGTGGGGGAGGCCCGGGGGAGCCGGGTTTCAGTTGAACCGCTCCTGTTCCTGGCAGGCGAGCTCCCAGAGGCTCATGGCGGTCTCCAGGTCGCGGGTGCGTTTCTGGTGGAGGTTGTAGATTTCCGGGTCGGAGGTGTCGCCTGAGGCGATACGGCTCTCGATTTCGGCGATTTCGGCCTCTATTTTCGCGATTTCGGCCTCCGCTTCCTCGACTTTCTTACGGGCGCGCCGCGCCATCTTCTCGCGCTCGCGCTGCTCGGCATAGCTCAGCCGCGGTTTCTGCCCTCCGGCAGAGGCCGCGGATTCGTTGTCGGCGGCCACGGCTTCCTTTCCGGGGTTCGCGGCGGCCTTGGCCGGAGTCTTTGCCGCGGGAGCGGCACCCTGTTGTCGCAGGTCGGGCTGCTTGCGCTCCAGCTCGTTGAGCGAGGCGAGCTTCTTCTTTTCGAGGAACTCGTAGATGCCTCCCAGACACTCGCGCACCTTCCCCCCGCCGAACTCATAGACCTTCTCCACCAGTCCGTCAAGGAACTCGCGGTCGTGGCTGACAACGATCACCGTGCCGTTGAAGTCCTTTATGGCCTGTTTGAGAATGTCCTTGGTCTTCATGTCGAGGTGGTTGGTAGGCTCGTCGAGAATCAGCAGGTTCACCGGCTCCAGCAGAAGCCTGATCATCGCCAGGCGCGTCTTTTCTCCGCCTGAAAGCACCTTCACTTTCTTGTCGGATGCCTCGCCGCCGAACATGAAGGCGCCGAGGATGTCGCGTATCTTGGTGCGAATGTCGCCGACGGCCACGCGGTCGATTGTGTCAAACACCGTCAGCGACTCGTCCATCAGCTGCGCCTGGTTCTGGGCGAAATAGCCGATTTTGACGTTGTGGCCGATTTTCAGTGTCCCGGTGTAGGGGATTTCGCCCATTATGCATTTCACGAGGGTAGATTTTCCCTCGCCGTTCTTGCCGACGAATGCCACCTTCTCGCCGCGCTTTATGGTGAACGTTGCGTGGTCGAACACCTGGTGGTCGCCGTAGGCCTTTCCGACCTCGTCGGCGATCACGGGGTAGTCGCCCGACCGCGGAGCCGGGGGGAATTTGAGGTTCAGCCGCGAGGTGTCAACCTCGTCAACCTCTATGCGTTCGATTTTCGCCAGCTGCTTCATGCGGCTCTGCACCTGCACGGCCTTGGTGGCCTTGTAGCGGAAACGCTCGATGAACGCCTCGGTGTCGGCGATTTCCTTCTGCTGGTTCTGGTAGGCGCGCATCTGCTGCTCGACGCGCTCGCGGCGCAGTTCCACGAATTTCGAGTAGTTCACCGAGTAGTCGTAGATCTTGCCGCAGGAGATCTCTATGGTGCGGTTTGTCACGTTGTCGATGAACGCCCTGTCGTGGCTGACAAGCACCACGGCGTTGGCCTTGGTGGCCAGGAACTGCTCGAGCCACTGGATCGACTCTATGTCGAGGTGGTTGGTCGGCTCGTCGAGCAGAAGCACGTCGGGCTTGCGCAGCAGCAGTTTCGCCAGTTCGAGGCGCATGCGCCAGCCGCCGGAGAACTCGGCGGTGAGCCGCGAGAAGTCGCTCCGAAGGAATCCCAGGCCCAGGAGGGTTTTCTCCATCTCTGCCTCGCAGTTCTCGCTCTGCTCCATGGCCAGTCGCTCGCTGAGCTGGGTCATATCGTCGATCAGGCGGTGGTATTCGGGCGATTCGTAGTCGGTGCGCTCGGCAAGCTGCGCGGTCATCCCGTCGAGCCGGCGGCGCATTTCATCGATATGCGAGAAGGCTTTGCGCACCTCCTCGGCCACGGTCACCGTGTCCTCGAGCTTCATCTGCTGCGGCAGGTAGCCTATGGTTGTGTCTGCCGGAACCGCCACGGTGCCCGACGTGGGGCGCTGGAGCCCGGCGATGATTTTGAGCATCGTTGACTTCCCCGCGCCGTTCTTGCCCACCAGGGCTATGCGGTCGCGCTTGTTTATGACGTAGTTTATGTTGTCGAACAGCGATTTGGCGCTGAACTCGACCGATAGGTTCTGTATGGAGATCATTGATTGGTTTATTCTGGAACGGCTCAGCGGCGGTAGTGGTGGAAGACCAGGCGGCGCGACTCTGTGATCACGATGTCGACCGCGACGTCGTGGGGCTCGGCATCGATGTCGTCCCCCTCGATCAGCTGAAAGTCGTAGCCCACGCCCACCTTTGTGGCGCGGGAATCGCGCAGCAGGCGGTCGTAGTAGCCCTTGCCGCGCCCCACGCGGTTCCCGCGTCGGTCGTAGGCCACGGCGGGGACCACAATCAGCTCGATCTCGCCGATGTCGGCTGTGTCGTCGCCCTGCGGTTCCTCTATATGGAAGGCGCCCATCGCGAGCCGCGAACGGTCGTAGGGGAGTATGTCGAGGTTAACGCCGTTGACCCTCGGGAGGAAGAAGCGTTTGCGGCCGCTCCACTTGTCGATGAACTCGCGGGTCGACAGCTCGTCGGGCAGGGAGTGGTAGAGGAGCACCTTTTCGGCCAGCATAAAGGCCGCTGACTGCTCCAGGCGGCTGAAAACACGGCGCGCGGCCGCGGTTTTCTCGGCTGCCGACAACAGGCTCTTTCGGGTTTTTATCCGGTCGCGTATTTCTTCCTTGGTCATCGTTTTTTTTACTGCTTGCTTGTTGTGGCGCTGTCGGCGGGGAGGCTTTTGGAGGCCGGGGCCTTCAAGGGTATTGTTACCGGGAAGGTGGCCGTGCCTTTCGCGAGCTCCTCCACGGCGCGGCTGACGGTGGTGTCGGCCTGGTTCGCGATTTCGAAATATGCCCCGTAGCCGAGCGCGTCGCGCGCGATGAGCGCTTTCAGTTGGTTAACAATCAAGTCGTGGGAAATGTTGATGTAGTACCAGCGGGCCGGGATGCCGTTGCGGGCGGCGAAGTTCACGAACTGGCGCAGGAGCGCGTCGTCGGCCGGCAGCAGTTCCGCGAGCCCGCGCGCGTCAGCGGCTTTCTCGAGCTTCTCGCGGTTGGTGTCGACATAGTCGAAGGCGAACTTCTGGAACAGCCCCGCGTTGGCCACGTTGATATAGTAGGAGGTTATGCCGGAGGTGTCGTTGGGCACGAATATGTCCGGCATGATGCCCCCGCCGCCGAACACGGTGCGTCCGTGGAGGGTCTGGAACACCTGGTCGGTGTTCTGCCGCACGGAGTCCTCGGAGAACATCTCCCCTCGGTTGTAGCGGTCGATCAGGTCGTGCTCGTAGAGCGAGTGGTTCGAGTAGTCTTTTTGGATGCAGCGTCCCGAGGGGGTGTAGTAGCGCCCGATTGTCAGCCGTATGGCGCTGCTGTCGGGCAGCACGCTCTGGCGCTGGATCAGCCCCTTGCCGAACGAGCGGCGCCCGATGACCAGGCCGCGGTCGTTGTCCTGTATCGCCCCGGCGAAGATTTCCGACGCGGAAGCCGAGAACTCGTCGAGCAGCACCACCACCCGTGCATCCTTGAAGGAGCCGTTGCCGTCGGCGCCGACGGCGGTTGTGGAGTAGTACTCGCGCCCGCGGGTCGATACGATGGGCTGTCCCTTTTCAAGGAACTCGTTGACCATCAGGAACGCGACTTCCATGAAACCGCCGGTGTTGCCGCGGAGGTCGACAACGAAGTCGGCCGCTCCCGAGCGTGCCAGGTCGTTGAGCGCCTGCCAGAACTCGTCGTAGGTCGTGCGTCCGAACTTGTTGACGCGTATGTAGCCGGTTGAGTCGTTGAGCATGTACGACGCGTCGACCGAGTTCACCGGTATGTCGCCGCGGGTCACCTCGAAGCTCAGCGGCTTCTTCGCGTTGAGACGGCGTATCGATAGTTTGACGAGCGAGCCTTTGTCGCCCCGCAGTTTTTTGAGTACCTGCTCGTTGGTGATCCCCATCCCGGCCACATCCTCGCCGTCGACCTTGAGGATGCGGTCGCCCGCCAGGATGCCCACCTTTTCGGACGGCCCTCCGGGGATAACCTCCAGCACCACTATGGTGTCGTTGTTGATCATGAACTGGATGCCCACGCCGGAGAATGAGCCGTCGAGGTCGTCGTTGACGGCCTGGAGGTCGGCCGCGGGTATGTAGGCCGAGTGCGGGTCGAGATTCGTCAGCAGGCTCGGCAGGGTGTTCTCGAGCAGGCTGTCGAGGTCTACCTCGTCAACATAGTCGTCGCGTATGAGGTTCAGCACGGTCTGGAACTTCTTCTGTGCCGGCGTCGGGCCGCTCCCGATTTTCAGCAGGTTGGAAGTGAGCAGCCCCGCGACGAAGGCGACCGCCGCGATCAGCGGCACCCAGACCGATGTTTTCTTTATGTGGTTCAATGCGGTTGGAATTTGTGTATCCCTTGTTTTTAACTTTCAGACGGGTCGTAAAGTTCAGGAACGTGGACACATTCGACCCCGGCGCGCTCGAGCAGCCCTATGCCGTCGGTTATGCGGTAAAGTTCGTGGAACACCACGCGGCGTATGCCCGCCTGTATTATCAGCTTGGAACATTCCATGCAGGGCGACGCTGTGATATAGAGGGTGGCTCCGTCGGAGGAGTTGTTGCTGCGGGCCACTTTCGTGATTGCGTTGGCCTCGGCGTGGAGCACATACGGCTTGGTGGAACCGTCGCCGTCCTCGCATACGTTCTCGAAGCCCGACGGGGTTCCGTTGAATCCGTCGGAGATTATCATCGAGTTCTTGACTATGATCGCCCCGACCTTGCGGCGCTGGCAGTATGAGTTCTCCGCCCATATGAGTGCCATGCGGAGATACCGGCGGTCGAGTATTTCCTGTTTTACGTTCTGTTCCATTTCGCTTTCAGCGGCAAAAGGAGGGCTCGCGACCCGCGTGTGCGCGTGCGTGCGTTTCCATTTAATTCCGCGAAGTTACTAAATTCCGCCAATACCGCGTCCTGATATGTGGAACTATTTTGCGCGGTCACCGGCCGGTATCCGGCAACCCGCCATCGTTTACCAGGCGCAGGAGCTCCGCGTAGGAGGGTAGGGCAGGCAGGAAGCGGTACGGGTCTGTGGCCGCGGGCGGGTTCAGGAGGCAGCAGTAGTGCGCCAGTCCGTTGGACACCATCAGGCAGGGGGCGCGGTGCACAAGGTTGTAGCGCGCGATCTGGTCGAACACGCGCTGGGATATGGGTATGTCGGGCGCCTTGTACTCGGCTATCACGAGCGGCCGCAGCCCCTCGCGGGTGAATACCACGGTGTCGCAGCGGCGCAGGGTGCCGTTGAGGCGCAGTGACACCTCGTTGGCGGTCAGTTCCCTGGGATAGCCGAGAGCCCCGGTCAGGTACGCGGCGAAATGCTGCCGCACCCACTCTTCCGGGGTCAGCGCCACGGAGCGCCCCCGCAGGGGGTCGAACACCCTTACGACACCGTCGGCGCCGCGGGTGATCCGCGGCGAGACCGGGGGAAGGTTGAGCGGCACGATGGCGTTTTCCGGGTGGCGGGCGCTTTGCATTTTTTAAGTCTTGGTTTCCGACAATCTATCGGTACGTTTTTGCGGGATTGGGAAAAACTGCGTAAATTTACAAAACTTTTCGCAAACCCAGGCGTTCTTTGGCCGCCGCGGGTGGGCTTTGACACGGAGATATTCATAAACCACTATGGCAGAAGCGGTGACATTCGAGAGCCTTCGCCGGGCGATCCGGGCCGGGAATACCGCCCCGGTGTACCTGCTGCACGGTAAGGAAGGCTTTTTCATCGACCAGCTGGCGCGCGACATAGAGGCGCTCGTGCCGGAGGCCGACCGCGACTTCAACCTCACGGTGCTCTATGCCCCGCAGACCGAGCCGGCGAAGGTGGTCGAGGCCTGCCGCCGCTACCCTATGATGGCCGACAGGCAGGTGGTGATACTCCGCGAGGCGCAGTCGGGGATGCCTCCCCGCTTCGGCGCGGCCGCGTATCTGAAAGCCCTTGCCGCTTATGCCGCCAATCCGGCCCCGACGACGGTGCTGTGCGTGTGCTTCCGCGGCGAGGAAGCCAAGGGCGCGGAGTTCATGAAGGCGATGAAGGCCGGGGGGGGAGTGGTGTTCGAGTCGGTGAAGATGCGCGACGACCGCGTGGGGGCGCAGGTCGCCCGGTTCATCAAGGACCGCGGCCTGTCGGTCGACCCCAAAGCTCTCGCCATGCTGTGTGACTTCGTTGGCACCGACCTGTCGCGGCTATATAACGAGGTCGGCAAGCTGACGGTATCCCTTGGCGAGGGCGCCATGGTCACACCCGAGGCGGTGGAGCGCAACATCGGGGTGTCGAAGGACTACAACAATTTCGAGTTCGTCTCCGCCCTGGCCAACCGCGACGAGGCCAAGGCGATGACCATCCTGCGGTATTTCCGGGCCGATCCGAAGAACCACCCGGTGCAGCCGCTGGCGGTCAACATCTTCACCCTGTTCTCCAATCTGCTGGCGGCTTTCTACGCGGCCGACCGCTCGGAGCGCGGCCTGATGCAGGAACTCGGCTTCCGCTGGCCTGGCCAGTTGAAGGATGTGCGCGCCGCGATGAGCGGCTACGGTCCCTGGCACGCGATAGAGATCGTGCAGGAGCTGCGGCGGTTCGACTGCCAGACAAAGGGCATTGGTTCGCGCCAGGATCCGTATGACCTGCTCAATGACTTGGTCATAAGGATTCTGCATCCGCTCGGGCAGAAAGGGGTGCGACTTTAAACAGCCTCTAAGAAACAATTACGATATGAAATCCGGATTCAGACATATACTGTTACCGCTGTCGCTGCTGGGAGTCCTGGCGGCGCAGGGAGCCTCGCTCGACGACGCCAGGCGGCTTATGGAGGACGGCGACCCCGCGGCCGCGGAGGCGGCCATACGCGAAGTGATCGCTGCCGAGCCGAAAAACGCGGAGGCCGACGTGATGCTCGGCGACTGCCTCTGGCAGCTCGGCCGCGACCGGGAGGCGCTCGACGCTTACGCCGAGGGGCGCCGCAAGGGCGACCGCATGGCGATTCTCGCCCTGGCCAACGCCGCCGTGCTGCAATACCGCCTTGACGATGCCCGCGAGCTGCTCGAAGCATACCGCAAGACGCTGAAAAAGGGGCGCAGGCAGCTCGCCCCCGACCGCTCGGGCGACATAGAGGACCGCATACTGCGCACCGAGAACATGCTCGCCCGGGTGCAGCAGATCGAGGTGGTCGATTCGGTGGTGGTCGACGCGGAGGATTTTTTCCGTTACTACCGCCTCTCTCCCGAAAGCGGCTCGCTCAACGAGCCTGCCTCCGTGCTTCCCGAGGGGTTTCCGGCGGCCGAGCCGACCGTGGTATACGAGCCGGAGAGCCGCAGGCAGATGATATGGGCCGCCCCTGACACCGCCGGGGTGTTCCGCCTGGTGTCGTCCGGGGCGCTTTACGGCGACTCCTGGGAGAAGCCGGTCCCGCTCGGCGACCAGCTGAACGATGGCGGGGATGCCAATTATCCCTTCCTGATGCCCGACGGCGTGACGCTGTACTACGCCAGCGACGGTGAGAACTCGCTCGGGGGGTACGACATATTCATATCGCGCCGCGACGAGGACGGCAACTTCCTCCAGCCCGCAAATATCGGCATGCCCTATAACTCGCCTTACAACGACTACCTGCTCGCCATCGACGAGCTGACCGGGGCCGGATGGTGGGCTTCAGACCGCGGACGCGTCCCCGGCAAGCTGACAATATACCTGTTCATCCCCCAGGAACTGCGGGTGAACGTCAGTCCGGACGCTCCCGACCTCCTGGCCCGCGCGTCGCTCAGCTCCATACGCTCCACATGGCAGGAGGGCGCCGATTACCGCCCGCTGCTCCGCCGCATAGCCTCGATCAAGCCGGGGGGTGCCAGAGAGCGGGCTGTCGATTTCAGACTGGCCGTTCCGGGGCGCGGCGTGCTGACAAGCTACTCCCAGCTCCATTCGCCCCGCTCGCGCTCCCTGATGAAGGATTACGAGGACTCGCGGCGCCGTTTCGAGCTTGCCGTGGAGAAACTGGGCGAGCTGCGAACGGCCTATTCCAAGGGTGACCGCTCGGTGGCTGACGCGATTCTGCGGGCCGAGGCCCAGGTCGACGAGGCCCGCGGGCAGCTCCTCGACATGCGCAACGAAATCATCCGCCTGGAAGAATGATTCCCGCGGGGGGAAATCTCTATCTGACAGAATAAGTAACTGTTCAAAATTATTTTATACTAACGGGTCTGATTATTTTAATGTTTCTCCGGCAAAATTTCCAGGAGATTTTTCTCGATGAAGAAGGAGTGTAGCGAGCTACACGACTGATGAAGAGAGGAAAATATTCGGAAATTTTGCCGGAGAAACATTAAAATAATTTCGACCAGTCACTTAACAATGACTACATTCCTGATCTCTCTCGCCGTGCTTGTCGCCGGCTACTTCGTCTACGGGCTGCTTGTCGAGAAGGTTTTCGGCATCGACCCCAAGCGCCTCACCCCGGCTGTCAGCCACCCCGACGGCGTTGACTTCGTGCCGCTGCCCGCGTGGAAGGTGTTTATGATCCAGTTCCTCAACATCGCCGGCGTGGGGCCTATTTTCGGAGCCATAATGGGCGTTATGTTCGGCCCGGCGGCGTTTTTATGGATTGTGCTGGGAACCATCTTCGCCGGGGCGGTGCACGACTTCACTTCCGCCATGCTGTCGCTCAGGCAGGGCGGGGTGTCGCTCCCGGAGGTCGTGGGCAACGAGCTTGGCGGGGGCGCGAGGCAGGTCATGCGCGTGTTCTCCGTGGTGCTGCTGGTGCTCGTCGGGGCGGTGTTCGTGCTCACTCCGTCGGGACTGCTGGCCTCGATGACACCCGCCTACATGGGGGTGACTTTCTGGGCGGCGGCCATATTCCTGTATTATCTCCTGGCCACCATGCTCCCGATCGACAAGCTGATAGGGAAGCTCTACCCGCTCTTCGGCGGGGCGCTGCTGTTCATGGCCGTCGCGCTGATGTGCGTGATGCTTTTCGGCGATGTGACGATTCCCGACGGTATGGCCGACGGCCTTTACAACCGCCATCCGGAGGCCGCCTCCCACGCGCTTTTCCCGATGCTGTTCATATCGATCGCTTGTGGCGCGATTTCCGGCTTCCACGCCACCCAGTCTCCCATGATGGCGCGCTGCCTGGAAAACGAGAATCTCGCCCGCCCGGTGTTCTACGGGGCGATGGTGGCCGAGGGGGTGGTGGCGCTGATATGGGCCGCCGCCGCGATCGCTTTCACCGGCGGCTACTCCCAGCTCGCCGAATATATGGCCGCCGAAGGCCATACGCCCGGCACGCTCGTCCATGACGTCTCTATCGGATGGCTCGGCACTTTCGGGGGCGTGCTCGCGATCATAGGGGTCGTGGCAGCGCCGATCACCACCGGCGATACGGCGCTGCGCTCGGTGCGCCTCATCATTGCCGACACCCTGAGGCTCGACCAGCGGGCGTTCGTCAGACGCGCCGCAGTCAGCATACCGCTCTTCGCCGTCACGTTCGCGGTGATGATGGTTGACTTCCAGGTGCTTTGGCGCTATTTCGCATGGAGCAACCAGTCGCTTGCCGTGTTCACCCTCTGGGCAGTCACCGTGTACCTCGCCCGCAACAGGCGCTTCTTTTATATAACTCTCCTTCCGGCGCTGTTTATGACCGTCGTGACCGTCAGCTACATATTCATGGCTCCCGAAGGATTCTCGCTCGACCCCGCTCTGTCGCTCGCCGCCGGCGGAGCCGCGGCGGCATTGCTCCTGGCGTGGTTCGCCGCGCGGCTCCCGGCAATGCGCCGCGCGGGTGGCCTGGCCGTTGACTGACGGCCGGCACCGGCGTCCAGCATATTCAAACATATAACTGTATCGTGGATTTTATCAAGGAACTCGGCGGCTCGACCCGCTATTGCTTTCACTCGCATACCGAATTCTGCGACGGCCGCGCCCAGATGGAGGCGTTCGCCCGCGAGGCCGTCGCCCGCGGATTCACCCATTACGGCTTCTCGCCACATTCTCCCCTGCGGTTCCACTCGCCTTGCAATATGCTCGAGGCCAACGTGCCCCGCTACCTGGCCGAGGTCGCCCGTATAAACCGCGAACACGGGGCTTCGTGCCGCTTCTATGCCGGGATGGAGATTGATTATATCGACGACACCTGGGGGCCGGCCATTACCTATTTCCGACAGCTGCCGCTCGACTTCCGCATAGGCTCGGTGCATTTCATCCCGACCAAGAATGGCCGCTTCGTCGATGTCGACGGCTCGCCCGAGCGTTTCTGCCGGTATGTGAAAGAACTATTTGACTCTGATATCCGCTACGTTGTGGAGACATTTTACCGCCAGAGCCGCCGCATGGTGCTCGCCGGCGGTTTCGACTTCATAGGCCATTTCGACAAGGTCGGCCTCAACGCCTCTGCCTGGCAGCCGGGAATCGAGGAGGAAGACTGGTACCGCGCGCTCGTTGACGAGCTTGTGGATCTGATAATCGACCGCCGCGTGGCCGTCGAGGTAAACACGAAGATTTACGCCAAGACCGCTCCATCCGATGCCGTAGGCCATCCCGCAGGCGCTCCCGCCGGCACAGGCCGCTTCTTCCCCGCCGAGCGCCATCTCGCGCGCCTGAAAGCCGCCGGCATACCCATCCTTGTCAACTCCGACGCCCACGTCCCCGCCCTTATCGACGCCTCCCGCGCCGAGGCACTCGCACTCCTCGCCTCGCTGCCATTACGTCTGGCGGAATGAGAATTTCAGCGGGCGACGAGGCCGCCGTCGACAAGGTAGTGGCCGCCGGTGCAGAAGCTCGAGGCGTCGGAGGCGAGGAAGTAAACGACCTCGGCGACTTCCGAGGGCTCGCCGACGCGCCCGCGCGGGTAGAGGGCGTTCTCTTCGGCCCATAGGCGCTCGGCGCTGACATGCGCGGGGTCGGCGGCCTCGAGGCGGCGGAAAAGGTTGTCGACCAGCGGGGTACGCACCGTGCCGGCGCAGACGGCGTTGACGCGTATGCCGTACTGGCCCAGGTCGATCGAAAGCCCGCGGGTGATCTGACCCAGCGCTCCTTTTGTAAGCCCGTAGCCGAAGCTCTTGGCTTTGCCGATATACCACTGGTCGGAAGCGTTTATGACCACGGTGCCTCCCCCGGCCTTTATCAGGTGGGGGACTGCCGCGCGCAGAGTGTGGAACGTTCCGTAGATATTGGTCTGTATCATCAGGTCGAGTTCCTCCTCGGTAATGTCGAGCAGGGTGTTGCGCCGGTGGATTCCGGCGTTGGCAAATACGCTGTCGATTCCTCCGAACCGTTCCGCCGCGGCATCCACTGCGGCGGTCACGGCCTGCCGGTCGCGGGTGTCGGCTACCGCGAAAAGCAGCTGTCCCGGCTTGCCGGTTGCCGCCACCAGTTCCGCCGCGGCTTCCTCGTTGATGTCGGCGAACGCCACATTCCATCCCTCCGCGGCGAATTTCCTGACCGCGGCGGCGCCGATGCCGGTTGAACCGCCGGTAATGAACACAGTCTTGCTTCTGTCTGCCATAGCGCTTTAATGTATTTTAGAGAATCCGTTAGCGCGAATTTACGCATTTTGTCGTAATTTCGCGTTGAACAATCTAACCGACACTCATGAATATGACATACGCGCTTATCCCGGCATTCTTCGGAGGCCTCCGCGGCTGGGAATGGATTATAATAGCCATCGTGATCCTGCTCCTTTTCGGGGGCAAGAAGATTCCCGAACTTATGCGCGGCCTCGGCAAGGGGATCCGCGGTTTCAAGGAGGGGCTTAGCGATATGAGCGAGGAGATAAGCAAGCCTGTGGAGAAAAAGAAGCCGGCCGGACAGGAGGGCGACGAGAAGGCCGGGTAAACCTCTCCCTGGGATGGCCGGAAATACCGAAAATGCCTCTGGAATGTCGGAGGAGATGACATTCTGGGACCACCTCGACGCCTTGCGGGGGGTGATGCTGAAAGCGATCGCGGTTTTCGCCGCGGCTGCTGCCGCGTTGTTCGCGTTCATGCCGGAAATCTTCAACGGCGTGGTGCTTGCACCGTGCAGGCCGGAGTTCGCCACATACCGGTTCCTGGCGCGGCTGGCGTCGCTGTGGCCCGGGGCTTTCGATGCCCCCTCGACAGACTTCTCGGTAGAGCTGATGAACTATCAGCTCGCCTCGCAGTTCTTCATCCATATGTCGATGACCTGCTGGTTGGCGCTGGTATTGTCGTTCCCGGTCGTGATCTACATATTCTGGACGTTTATAAAGCCGGGGCTTTATCCCCGCGAGCGGCGCGGCGCCACCAGGGCGTTCCTCTTCGGCGTGGTCATGTTCTACCTCGGGGTCGCTGTGGGCTATTACCTGGTGTTCCCGCTGACGGTGCGCTTCCTGTCTGACTACCAGTTGAGCGAACTGGTGCCGAACGTGATCTCGCTCGACAGCTATACCGACACGTTCGTCACAATAGTGTTCCTTATGGGGGTCGTGTTCGAACTCCCGCTGCTGGCGTGGCTGTTGGGGCGCATGGGGCTGCTCACCCGGAATTTCTTCGCCCTCTACCGCCGCCACGCCATTGTCGCGCTGCTGGTGCTCGCGGCTGTGATCACCCCTACCGGCGACCCATTCACACTGTTCGCCGTGTTCATACCCATATATCTGCTTTGGGAGTTCAGCGCCACACTTGTACCTAAGAGCGCTCCGACAGACGATTGAAAATGAAACAGATCGCGGTAATAATACTGAACTGGAACGGGGCGGGGCTGCTCCGCGAGTTTCTCCCCTCCGTCGTGGCCAATACCGATTCGGAGCTTGCGGATGTGATAGTGGCCGACAACGGCAGCACCGATGATTCCCTGAGTGTGCTCCGAGAGGAATTTCCCGGGGTAAGGGTGCTCGAATTCTCGGAGAACTACGGGTTTGCCGAGGGGTACAACCGCGCCGTGGCCGCGACCCGCTATCCCATGACGCTGCTTCTGAACTCCGATGTGGAGGTTCCCCCCGGGTGGATCGGGCCGTTGGCCGCGCATATGGAGGCAAATCCGCGGTGCGGCGCCTGCCAGCCGAAGATTCTGAGTTATAAGGATAAAGGTTCGTTTGAATACGCCGGGGCCTGTGGCGGTCTGCTCGACCGCAACGGGTATCCCTATTGCCGCGGGCGTCTTTTCGACACCACGGAGAAGGATCATGGCCAGTATGACGAGCCGATGGAGGTGATGTGGGCTTCCGGTGCGGCGCTCCTTGTGCGCTCGGCTCTCTACGAGGAAGTCGGAGGGCTTGACAGGGAGTTCTTCGCGCATATGGAGGAAATCGACCTCTGTTGGCGCGTGCGGCTCGCCGGTTATTCGGTTGAGGCCGTTCCCGCGTCGCGGGTCTACCACCTCGGCGGTGGCTCCCTCCCCGCCTCGGATCCTCGCAAGACCTACCTGAACTTTCGCAACAACCTGCTCCTCCTCCACAAGAACATCCCGGCGAAAGACCTACGCGCGACGCTCCTGCGCCGCCGTCTGCTCGACACCCTTGCCTGGGCGAAATTCGTAGCTGCCCTTGATTTCGCCAACGCCCGCGCCGTCCTCAAAGCCCACTGCGACTTCCGCCGCATGCGCCGCGCCTACACCTCCCATCCCGGCCGCAATCTCCTCCGCGAACCTCTCCAGCGCCGCAACATCATCCTCGACTACTACCTCTTCCGCCGCAAGACCTTCTCCGCCCTCCCCCGTCGGTAAATTCCCTTCCCCTCCTCTTTTCCCTTTTGCCCTCCCCCTCTTCCCATCTTTCCCTCTTTTTTTCACCCGCATATGGCTCACCTTCGGCTCGCCACCGTGGTGAGCCGAAGGCGAGCCCTTTCCAGTTTCCTTCTTCCCCCATTACTCCACTTTCTCCTTCTTTCCCCTCTTAAAATCCATTCTGCCTTATGTCTGACCCGAACTTCGCCTCTCCGACGTTCGTTCACCGCATCACTCGGCGGGCCTTCTTTCACGATTACACCAGGAAGGGGCGTTATATGATAACGATGACGGCGGAGCGCGGCAGGCCATCCCTTTCTGTGTTGGATAAGGGAGCGCCCTCGGTGGTTTTAACGCCGCTTGGCGAGGCTGTCAGGGAGGAGCTGTACTTGATCGGGAACCTTGACAGGCCCCTACACGTGGAAGCCTCCGTCATTATGCCCGACCATATTCATTTCATCATCTTTGTCTCGGGAGCTCTTCCCAAGCCGCTCGGGAGCTATATCGGGGCTTTCAAGGGGGCTTGTTCGCGGAGGTGGGCAGCCATGACCGGGGCTGTGGAAGTGTCTCCGCTTTTCGTTAAAGGTTTTCACGACAGGATAATATGGGATGACGGGCATCGGGTGGTGGCATCCGGATACATCGCTGACAACCCGCTGCGGGCGGCCATACGCAGGAGTCGTCCCGACCTGTTCCGGCGATACAATCGCGCGCAGATAGGGGATAGAGAATACGCCGCCTACGGCAACATATTCCTCCTTAAAGACTTCGACAAGAGGCCTGTGATTATCCATAGGGGAGATTCTGTCGAAGCAAGGCGGAATAACGAGAACGCGTGGCTCTCGTGTGCCGCGAACGGGGGCGTGCTTGTCTCCCCTTTCATCAGCCCGGATGAAAAGGTTATCCGTGACAAGGCGCTGGCGCTCGGAGGGCGCTTGATCGTGATTCGGAACGACGGCTTCGAGGAGCGCTTCAAGCCGGTCGGCCGCGATTTCGACCTTTGCGCCGCAGGGCGTTTGCTCCTGATCGCGCCTTGGCCTGAGGCTTTGGCACGCTCTGTCGTGAGCAGGGTTGAGGCTTTGTCGATGAACGCCGGCGCCGTGCGCCTCTCGTCCTACACTGGCGCGGTCATCCTGAGATAAAGAGCGGCGCTGTGACCTGGGTGCAGGCACAGCGCCGTGTGTCGGGAACGCGTTCCCGGGGAGGGTCAGAGGCGGATTTTGCCGATGACTTTGCGGATGGTGGAGGTGCCGATGTTGGGGGCGTGGGGGTCTTCGGGATAAACGATCACGAAGTCTCCCTTTTTCAGGGTGACGTAGATTTCCGCCGGGTCGTCGACCAGGGCGCAGTCCTTGGCGGCATTGTACTCGCCTTCCCGGCTGAGGTTCTCGATGGGCTTCCAGCCGAATACCTCGCCGTCTTCGAGGGCGATGTGCACGTCGATGTAGTCGCGGTGCATTTCCAGGGGCTGGTTCTCGGCTTTCTTGGGATCGATGGTGGCGTTGTTTACGAACACGTCCTTGCCCTGGAGGTAGATTTTCCCGGCGGGGAGCTTGTCGAAGTCATTCCCTTTGACGAATTCGAAGAGCGGCTTGAAGCCGGGGTGGAGCGGATAGTAGCGCTCGGCGTTTTCCAGTGTTCCGATAATCATTGTCGTATGCGGTTTTTTAGATGTTAGGTCTTTTTCCCGAAGAGGGGCGCGGGGTCAGTTGGGAGCCACCGCGAGGCGGCGCGAGGCAGTGGCGGTCTGCTCGCCGGAGTTGTCGTCGGTAACGACCGCGCGGTAGATGTAAAGGCCGCGCGGGATGCGGTGGCCGGCCGTGTTGCGGAGGTCCCAGGCGACGGGGGCCGACTGGAACATGTCGCTGCGCCCTTTGCGGGTGTTGCTCCATACCGGGCGTCCCATCAGGTCGTAGACTTCGATGGTGACCGTGAGCGACTGGTCGGGGCGGTCGTGGGTGACGTAGAAGTTGGCGTGGTCGCGTGCCGGGTTGGCGTCGGTGTAGACGTCGTGGATCGCCGGGGCGAGTTCCGCTTCGACGTTGAACGTCAGATCTGCTTCGGCGGAGTTGGGGGCGGTGTCCCATACGCGTAGTTTCAGGGTATGGGGGCCGGATGCCAGGTTTTCCAACGGATAGGCGATGTCGCCGCCGGGTGTGCCGTCGGCAAACGGGGTGTAGTAGTTGGCCACGTCGGTATATGTGCGGCTGCCGTCGATGATGATGGTCATCTGGTGTCCCACGCCCGCGGTTGACAGGTTGATCGCCCTGTCGTCGCTGACGCGCGCTATCAGCATCGGCGACGGGTTGACCGTCTTGCCGTCGCGGAAGGACGGGTGGTTCAGATAGATGCTCTCTATTTCGGGTGCCTGGTTGTCGGCTTCGGCCTCCGGGTCGGAGCCGTAGACGTAGATCCGGCGGTCGACCCCCGCCCCCTCGCGTCCGTCGTCTGAGCGGGCGTAGACGTTGAGCGTCGCTGGCCGGAAGTTGTCGGCAACCTCGGCCGGCATGGGTATGTTAAGGGTGAATGTGCCGTTTTCGACCGATCCGGTTCCCATGTAGAGTCGCCCGCCGTGCGTGTCGAAGTCGAACGGCTTCCCCTCATCGCCGTTGCCGAGGGTGGTGATGGAGCGGTCGGCATCGTATAACACGCAGTTCGCGCTCCCTGTGAAATCGTCGACGCGGTTACCTGCGGCATCCTCGATGTGTCCTTTCATCGTCACCTGCTGCCGGGCCATGATTATGGTGGGGTCTTTCGCCGCGTCATCGGGGTGGGTGACCGCGTTGCCGTTCACCTCGTCGAGCACCAGGCGCAGCGGAGGCATCGCGAGACGCATGGCGGGGTCGCCGAGCAGAACGTAGCGGAGCTTGTTCGTGTCGGACCGCAGGGAGTTCTTTGCCTGGCGGTAAATTTCTCCCAGCGGGCGGAGCATGCCGGTCGCGTCGCGTTTCATGACCTCGTTGCCGAACATGTTTGACAGGGGGCCGTTAAGGGAGATGAAAACCGGACGGGTGGCGCTGATGGCCCCTATCACTCCTCCGTCGGAGTTCCGGAATAGTATTTCCGCTCCTGAAATCGTGTTTGAATCCCAGCGCATGAAGTCGCAGGTGGCGGCGAATACAACCGGCCAGTGGCGTAGGTAGAGGTTGTTGAGATCGGTGTACGTCACCACCCCCTCGGCTGTCAGCGAGGTCGGGGAGGCGTGGCCGATGTAGTTCCACCACAGGATTCCCTCGTCGAGGGCGCGGTAGAACTCGGCGCGGGCCTGGGCATATACGTTCGACACCAGCTCGTACTGGTCGGTGTATATCTTGCGGTAGAAGGCATCGCTCCCGCAAGGGGAAGCGAGGAAGCATTTCCACATGTCGTCAGACTGGATCATATGGATCGCTGAGTCCTGGTCGTCGGCGAGGGTCAGCACGTTGTTCTGCCAGGTGCCCCCGTGTCGTTTTGTCTCGTAGGTGATGATTTTGTCGACGGCCTGCGTCGCGTCGGCGCGCGAGGTCGCCGGTATGCGCCCGAGAGCCACCGATAACTGGTCAGCACCCATGTTGGAACCTGAATTGTCCTCCAGGAAGGCGAGCATGTCGTCGGTGGTGTAATTGGAGTTGTCGCTGAGGCCGGATTCTGTGAACCAACCCGGGAGTATGGGATAGCCGAGGGCGCGGCCTGAGGCGGTAAGGAGGCGGTTGTCGTAGAACACGCGTCCCATCATCAGCGCGAATCGGAGCGGTTTTCCGGCGGCATTGCCCCGGTCGTAGAACATTTTGAGGCATTTGCGCAGCCCCTGGACGTGCGGCACGCCGGAGGAGAACTCGTTGTAGATCTGTTCGGGGTCGAGCACGAGCACTTCGAGCTGGTCGGAGCTTTCCCGGCGGTACTGCGCGAGGCGTTCGGCCTGGTCGGCCCACTGCCGGGGCGCTATGATTATCATGTCCGGGGTGTCCGTGATGCCGTGCAGGTTTTGGGGCGCGACGGTGCCTTTGAGCTTTGGCGTTGGAAATGTACCGCCGGTGTTGAAGGCGATGTACTGGCGGGTGTCGGTGTTGCGCGCCGTCCACGTGAGTGTGTTTTCTTTGTCGAGAACGGCGTCAACGGCCGTGACCGCGGCCGGGTTGGTCACATCCCAGACGCGGGTCGAGGCCGAGGTGACTTTGAGGTTCACCCCGCGGTGGGCGTTCTGGATTTCAAAAGAAAGCTGGGGGGAGCCGCCCATTGAAAGGGGGCGGCAGTAGGCCAGGCCGATATAGTCGAGGTTGGCCGCCAGCAGCGATGTCGAAGTGCGCAGGCCAAGCCCGACGCGCGCCTGGCGGTCGCCGCTGAGCTTGAACGATTTGCGGATGTTGACCTGTGTGGCGTGCACATGGCTGTCCCCGACAGGGCTGATCGGGTTTTCAGAGTGCGGGGATATGGTCGTGCCGTTTACGGTTATGCCCAGGTTAGAAGGCTCCTTGGATGTTTTCGCGAGGAACGCGACCTCGAGGTATGCCTGTTCCCCCGCCACGGGATCGGTGAGGTTGAAGGCGAACTGCTGGTCGCGGTTGAACTTGAAGTCCTCGCCAACGAGCTGGTGGCCGGCCTGGCCCGGGGAGACGAGTTCCTGCTCGTGGTATACGAAATCGTAGAATGTGGTGGCTGGGGCTGTGCCGGCGGTCGGGGTCGTGTTGCCGGTCTGCGGTGTTCGGCGCTCCTCGTCGGGGCGGCTGTCAGAGAGGTAGTAGTATCCCTCCGTGGCGTAGTAGTTACGCGCGGGTCGGCGGAATTGCCCCGTGGTGGCCTGTTTGGTCACCGGCCCCTCGGCGTAGAAGAGAAGCCCTTTGCCGTCGATCCATTCCGAAAAAGCCTGCGGAAGGTCGTCGGCGTATGTGCTAGCGCTTAACTGGTCGGGGAGCCTGCGGGCGCCGTAACCGTAGATTTTCACTTTGGAGGGGTCTGAAAAGCCCCAGCCGCGGAGGGTCTGCGCCGTGATCAGGTGCATGCCGGTCTGATCGACGGCGACGCGCACCCACTTGCCCGACGATAGGGCGGAGTTGGCCGCGTATTTGTCGGGCGAGAAGGCGGATGCGGAAAATTCTCCGCCCCATACGGCGAGCACCGCGAGCAGAAGACTAACGTATATGGTGTTGAGAGAATGGTTGCGCATAACTGACTTATAAACGCAGTTTTCACGCTTTTATTGTAGCTGGCGGCACTCACAGACGCGGCTTTAACACGCGGTGGTCAGCGCATGATGGCCCGCCCCAGCCACACGAGGGCCACGCCGCATACGACGCTTGCCGAGAGATACAGGGCGAGCGAGGGCCAGTGTCCGCTGCCCCCGAGGTCAAACATGTCGTTAGCGAACGACGAGAAGGTTGTGAATCCTCCGCAGAACCCGGTAATCAGAAGCACGTTGGCATGGGGAGTAGCCACATCGTGCCTTTCAAGCAGCCCGAACAACAGCCCGAACAGGAAACAGCCGATGATGTTCACCATGAATGTGCCGAGCGGGAACGACCCGTTAAACATCCAGGAACACCAACGGCCTATCAGATAGCGCCCGCATGTGCCTATGAAACCGCCCGCTCCGGCAATCAGCATCGCTTTGAACATTGTATATCTGGTGCTTATAGTGTGTTATGGCAGTCATCTTACCTCGCGGCGCAGGGGGTAGCTGTCGCGCAGGTGTTCGAAGGCCTTTGCCGCCTCGTGGTCGTCGCCGACCGCGGCATACGCGCTCCGCAGGACTTCGGTATCCGCTGCGGGATCATAGCTCGCGGTGATGCTGCCGGCGGTCACCTTCGCGGCCGCGCCCGGAGGTATTCCCAGGTCGAGGCGGCGGTCCGAACCGAAATGGCGCAGCACGGCGTTGACGGTCATCTGCGTGGCCCGTTTTTTCCCCTCGATGGAATATCCGGCGATGTGGGGTGTGGCGAAGCGGCTTGCGGTGAGGAGTTCGCGCGAGATCAGCGGCTCACCCTCCCAGCAGTCGGTGACGATGTCGCCTACCTTGCTGTCGGCGATGGCGGCGAGGAGCGCCGCGGTGTCAACAATCGGGCCGCGGGCGGCGTTGATAATCATCGGCTTGCGGCGCAGGGAGCTGAAAAAACGCTCGTCTGCGAGATGGTGGGTGGCGTGTGCCCCTGTGCGCGTGTGGGGCGTGTGGAATGTGATTATGTCGGCTTCGGCGGCTATCGTTTCAAGGGGTACGGAGCGGTAACCTGGTTCGCACAGTTCCCTCGGGGGATCACATTCGAGCACGCGGAATCCGAGCTGCCGCCCCCAGCGGGCGACAATCGAGCCGACGTTGCCGACCCCGACTATGCCGAGGGTCAGATTTGACGGATGCCTCCCTCCGATGAGCCGCAGCGCCGCGGCGAAAACGTATTGGGCTACCGCGGGGGCGTTGCATCCCGGGGCGTTCACGACCTTTATCCCCCGGCTCTCGCAGTATGGTATGTCTATATGGTCTGTGCCGATTGTGGCGGTCGCTACAACCGAGACGCCTGTTCCTTCAAGGAGCGACGCGTCGCACCTGGTGCGGGTGCGCACTATTATGGCGTCGGCTTTCTCGTCGGTCAGCCTCTGACGGGTAAATTCCCCCGGGGCGAGCACGGCTACCTCCGCCTCTCCGCCGAAAGCGCCTTCCGCGAAAGGCACATGGGATTCAATCAGTATTTTGAACATCAGACTGTGTCAATTAGCGACCACGCGTAGAAGCCGCAGTAAACAAGGACTATGATAAGGATTGGTATGTAGCTCCTGCGCGACCTGCGGTAGGTGAAGAAATGGGCGGCCTGATAGGCCGTCAGGCAGTTGAGCAGCGGCAGGTAGAAGCGGAAGCTGCCGAAATCGAACACGGTGTATGTGGCCGTGGCGATCAGAGCCATTGTCAGAAAGCCGTTGAACGCCCTTACCCGCGAGTTGTAGCTCAGGATCTTCATCAGGTTGACGGTGATGAAAAAGATTCCCGTGAAAAGCGTGAAGGCCGTCACGATCAACGACCTGAACAAATGAGGGTCGCCCCACTGCGACCAGGCCATCAGCCAGTCGGGCATTGCCATGTCGTCAATCCTGACAACTCCGAAGCCTATCAGCAGCCAGGGGGGCGTAAGCGTCCCGAGGAAGGCGGCGACCAGTGTGCGGCCGTTGAATATCCTCATCTGGGCGCACCCGACGAGCAGCACGGGGAGGTACAGGGCGAACGATACGTTGGTGAACGCTGCCAGCGACGTCAGGCAGAACGCCAGGAACACCCGTCGCTGTCCGGCACCGCTGCCGTAGGCCGAGAAGAGCAGCGCGCAGCAGACGAGCACAAGCAGCGCCAGCAGCGTGCCGCTGTAAAACTGGCAAAGGAGCGACGGCAGTCCGAGCTGCATTACGAAGAACAGTCCGGCTACCAGTGTCGTCAGCGAGCGCAGCACGTTGAACGTGCGGTTGATCGTCAGGGCCAGAATCCCGATGCCTATGTTGGCCGCGAGTCCGGCAATCAACGACGGCCACCCTTGCGGCACCCATCTGCCCGGAGCGGCGAGCCCCAGCCCGAGGTCGAACCAGATCGGAACCACAGCCTGGCGCGAATACGCCGCCACGGCCCCGGCGACAGCCAGGACCATCAGCAGCCCAGCGCCCCAGCGCGAGTGCAGCAGCGCGGTTATGTCGCGGTCGCTCATCAGTCAGAAAGGATTTGCGCAGAGTGAGCGCTATAATTATTTGGCGAGGAACTCGTTGCCTATGTCGCGGCGGAAGTATTTCCCATCGAAGTTGACTTTCCCGGCCGAGCGATAGCTTTTCGCGAGGGCGTCGGCGAGGTTGGCGCCGTAGCTCGAGGCGGCGATCACGCGTCCCCCGGCGGTGACGAGCCGTCCGTCTTTCACGGCGGTTCCGGCATGGAACAGAATGGACTCGTCAACGTCGCCGGTGCCAGTGATTTCCAGCCCCTTGGCATAAGAGCCGGGGTATCCTCCCGAAACAAGCATCACCGTTGAGGCTGCCCGCGGGTCTTCTTCGAGCGGGAGGTCGCCGAGGTCGCCTTTTGCCGCTGCCGCGAGAAGGGGAACCAGGTCGGAGGCTATGCGGAGCATCACTACCTCGGTCTCGGGATCCCCCATTCTGACGTTGTACTCTATCACCATCGGTTCGCCGTCGACGTTGATGAGACCCAGGAAGATGAACCCGCGGTAGTCTATGCCGCGCCTTATAAGCCCTTCGACCGTCGGGCGCACGATGCGTTCCTCGACCTTTTTCATCCACGCGGCGTCGGCGAACGGTACGGGGCTGACGGCACCCATGCCGCCGGTGTTCAGCCCGGTGTCACCTTCTCCGACCCGCTTGTAGTCTTTCGCCACCGGGAGGACGCGGTAGCCTCCGCGGCCGTCGGTGAGGACGAATACCGAACACTCTATCCCTGAAAGGAACTCCTCGATCACGACTGTGGCTGACGAGGCTCCGAACATGCCGCCGAGCATTTCGGCGAGTTCTTTTTTCGCTTCTTCCAGGTCGTTGATGATCAGCACGCCCTTTCCGGCAGCCAGCCCGTCGGCTTTCAGGACGTACGGCGCTTTGAGCGTCTCGAGAAATTTCTGCCCCTCGGCGAGCGTCGCGGCTGTGAAGCTGCGGTAGCGTGCTGTGGGAATTCCCTCCTCGGTCATGAAGAGTTTGGCGAAGTCCTTGCTCCCCTCGAGCATGGCGCCGGCCTTGCGGGGCCCCGCTACCAGCAGTTCCGGGCGCGTTTCGGCCATGAAGTCGGTGATTCCTGCCACAAGGGGGTCCTCGTTGCCCACTACCAGCAGGCCGATGCCGTTTTCGTCGATGAATCGGCCCACGCTCTCGAAGTCGGTGGGTTTCAGGGGCACGTTTGTGCCGAAGCCTTCGGTGCCGCCGTTACCCGGAGCGATGAACAACTTCTCTGTTTCAGGACTTTGAGCCATTTTCCAGGCCAGCGCCGCCTCGCGGCCGCCTGATCCGAGCAGGAGGATTTTCATATGCGGAGATTTGTTTGAGGGTTAGTTTTTAGGTTTGCGCGGACGCATGTTGGGCTGGCTCAGCTTAGGCCCTTCGCCGGTTATGCGGTTTAGAAGGTCCTCGTTGCGGCGTTTGGCCAGCGGGTTTTCAGACTGTCGTTCATTCCGGTCTCGGTCGAAGGGCTTGCGGTCTCGGTCGAAGGGCTTGCGGTCACGGTCGAAGGGCTTACGGTCGCGGTCGAAGGGCTTGCGGTCGCGGTCGAAGGGCTTGCGGTCACGGTCGAAAGGCTTGCGGTCGCGGTTGGGAGAATAAAGTCGTTCTCCCTCGTTGCGCGGCTCTCCGGCGCGGGTGCCCCGGTTCTCGCGTCGTTTCTCGCGGAAGGGACGCTCGTCGTCGTCGAAGCGGCGGCGGTTCCCGCCAAAACGGCGCTCTTTACGCTCGCGCCAATCGTCCATCTCCTCGTCCTTGCGCTCTTCGAGCGGACGCAGGCGGCCCCCTTCGGCCCGGAAGTGCTTGTAGTCTCCCTCGAAGATGATGTATTCGCGCAGCTCGCACTCGATCGGGCCGTTCAGAATCGGTATTTTTACCGACGGCGAGAGGCCTATCTCGTTGACGAACTCGTTTTTGGCGGCGATGATCCAGGCGTGGTAACCCTTGAATACGTTTTTGAGCCTGTTGCCGATCAGGCGGTACAGCCCTTCCATGTCCTCGACGCTGATGCGCTCGCCGTAGGGGGGATTGGTAACCAGCACTCCTCCTTCGGGAGCTTCCTGCCATTCCGACAGGGGGCGGGTATGCAGCTCGATCATACGGCCGACTCCGGCGCTGCGTATGTTCTGCGCGGCGATGTCGATGGCGCGGGGCGACATGTCGGCCCCGATTATCTTGTGGGTGAACTCCCGTTCGCCGGAATCGTCGTTATAGAGGCGGTCAAACAGCTCCGGGTCGAAGTCCTTCCAGTTCTCGAAGGTGAAATGGCGGCGGTAGACTCCCGGATTTATGTTGGCGGCGATCAGGGCCGCCTCGATCAGGAAGGTGCCGGATCCGCACATGGGGTCGACCAGCGGAGAATCGCCCCGCCAGCCGCTTTTGAGGATGATGCCGGCGGCGAGCACCTCGTTGATGGGGGCCTCGGTCTGCGCCACGCGGTAGCCGCGCTTGTGCAGCGACTCGCCCGACGAGTCGAGCGACAGCGTGACCTGGTCGCCGGCGATATGCACGTTGATCATCACATCGGCGTCCTGCAGGCGCACGCCGGGGCGCTTGTCATCGCCGTAGCGGTCCTTGAACCAGTCGACGATGGCGTCCTTGACGCGGTATGTGACGAAGCGCGAGTGGGTGAACTCGTCGCTGTTGGCCACGGTGTCGATCGAGAAGGTCGATCCCACCGACATGAGCGACCCCCAGTCGAATTCCTTGGCGCGGTCATACAGCTCGTCGGTGTTGGCGGCTGTGAACTTGAATATCGGTTTGAGGACGCGCAGGGCGGTGCGGCAGCATAGGTTGGCTTTGTAGAGCGTCTCCAGGTCCCCCTCGAAGGATACCATGCGTCGCCCTGGTTCTACGTTTTCGGCCCCGAGGTCTCGGAGCTCTTCGGCAAGCACGTCTTCCAGACCCTGGAAGGTTTTGGCCACCATTTCAAATTTGTCGGTCATCACCTGTGTATGTTAGTTGGTGTTGGTGTCGGTTGTTTTGTTGTTATTCGCCGGGGCGAGTCTTTTGAGTTCCCGCATCGCCATCCATATGAGTATCACGGTGACGGTGGTCGAGAATATGTCGCTTATGTAGAACGCGCTCCACACTCCGTCGATACCCATGCGGGTTGGGAGCCACAGGATCAGCGGTATGAAGAAGATCACCTGGCGTATGAGGCTCAGGAATATCGACAGGCCTATTTTGCCGGTCGACTGGAAGTATGTCGTCGCCACGATCTGGAACCCTACCACCCAGAAGAAGAGCATCGACGAGCGCAGGGCGTGGCCGGTGAAGCTGGCGAGGTCCCAGTCGGCCACGAAGGCCCTGGCGATGTATTCGGGCACGGTCATGCCACCGAGCCATCCGATGAACGTGATTACGGATCCGGCCCCTACCGCGAGCCAGAACGCGCGTCTGACGCGCCCGGCGTCGCCAGCCCCGTAGTTGTAGCCCACTATGGGCTGCATGCCCTGGCATATGCCGAGCACCACGCAGCAGAGCATCGCCGTGTAGGTCACGAATATGCCTGAGGCGGCAATCGCGTCGACCCCGCCGTAGCGCAGCAGGGCGTGGTTGAGCTGGATGTTGATCATGCAGGAGGCCACGTTGATTATGAACGGCGCCGCTCCGATTCCGAGCATCCCCCACACGATGTCCGCGTCGAGGCCGTAGATTCCCTTCCGGAACGTCACGGGGCCGTTGGCGGGGCGGAAGAAGTGGCGCATGACGAACACCATCGACACGGCCATCGCTATGTCGGTCGCTATGGCGGCCCCCTTGATTCCCAGGTCGAGGAAATAGATGAACACCGGGGCCAGGATGATGTTCAGACCCGCGCCTATGAACATTGTGACCATGGCGCGTATCGGATAGCCCGACGCCCTCATTATGTTGTTGAACGAGAATGTCAGGTTAGTCAGGAACAGGCCCGGGAGGATGTACATCATGAAGTCGCGGGCGTAGGGGAGGGTCTGCTCGTTGGCGCCGAACCACGCCAGCACCGTGTCCATGCCCCAGGCGAAGAGCGAGATGTAGACCAGCCCGATGACGATTGTCAGCGTAAGGGCGTTGCCGAGCACTATGCGGGCGCGCGTCTCGTCGCCGGCTCCCAGGAACAGGCTGACGCGGGCCGCCGCGCCGGCTCCCACGAGGGTGCCGAGGGCGGTCGCGATGTTCATCACCGGGAATGTGATCGCCAGGCCGGCTATCGCCTCCTTGCCTACCACCTGGCCTATGAATATGCGGTCGACGACGTTGTAGGCCTGCATCACGACCATTCCCGCCACGGCCGGGAGGGAATATTTCCACAGCAGCCTGCCGACACCCATTGTCGACAGTTCGCGGAGCCTTTCGAGGTTCGACGCCTGGTGGTTGGTTGCGGTTGCCGTTGCCATCGCTGTATTGTCGCGTTTCGGTAGGGATTGGTTAATGCCGCTTGACGGCGGTGTATATCGTGCACGCGCCGAAAGTCATGCGGCGCAGGCGCGGCTCGGAAAGCCCCGCGTCGGTCATCAGCCGGAGCATGTCCTCTCCCTGCGGCATGGCCGCTATCGATGCCGGGAGGTAGGTGTAGGCGCTCTTGTCTGACGCGACGAGCCGTCCCAGGGCGGGTATGACGCGCAGGGTGTACAGGTCGTATAGCGGGCGTGTGAGCCTGCCGTCGGGGGTTGAAAGCTCGATTACGCAGAGCATCCCCCCGGGGCGCAGCACGCGGGCCATCTCGGAGTAGCCGCGGTCGAGGTGCTCGAAATTGCGCACGCCGTAGGCCACGGTCACCGCGTCGAACGACGCGTCGGGGTAGGGGAGTGCCAGGCAGTCGGCTTTCGCGAACGTGACCCGGTCCGCCAGGCCTGCTTCCGCGACCTTCGAACGGCCGATGTCGAGCATCCCCTCCGAGAGATCGATTCCTGTGACGCGGCTCCCGACGGCGGCGCGGGCCAGGCGGATTGCCAGGTCGCCGGTGCCGGTGGCCACGTCGAGAATCTCCCGCGGCTTCCTGGCCGCCACTTCCCTGACGGCGCGGGCGCGCCACAGGTGGTCGATGCCGAGGGTCATGGCCCGGTTCATCAGGTCGTAGGCGGGGGCTATGCTGTCGAACATACGCTCCACCTGCCCCGTTTTCGGGGCAGACGGATCGTATGGCTTGATTTTTTCGGCTTTGATTTCCACGGGGCCTGTTCAGGGTGTGTCGGGGCGCCGCTGTCAGCGGGCGAGCTCCCCGAGGCAGTCGGTTACGTTCGCGGCGATGCGCCCGGCGAGGTCGGCCGCGGGGGCCGGCTCGAAACCGCGCCCGGTGACGTGCTCGTAAAGCTCGATATAGCGCCGCGACACCTCGCGGCAGAACTCCGGCGTCATTTCGGGAACCTGTTGCCCCTCGCGGCCCATGAAGCCGTGGTCGATGAGCCACTGGCGCACGAACTCCTTGCTGAGCTGTTTCTGCGGCTCGCCTTTGGCGAAGCGCTCCTCGAAGCCTTCGGCGTAGAAGTAGCGCGACGAATCGGGGGTGTGGATCTCGTCGATGAGGATTACCTTGCCGTCGCGTTTGCCGAACTCATATTTGGTGTCCACCAGGATGAGGCCCTTCTCGGCCGCCATCCTGGTGCCGCGCTCGAACAGGGCGCGGGTGTAGCTCTCCATCTGTTCGTAGTCCTCCTCGCTGACAAGCCCCTGGGCTATTATTTCCTCGCGGGAGATGTTCTCGTCATGTCCCTCGGCGGCCTTGGTGGTGGGGGTGATTATAGGCTGGGGGAAGCGCTCGTTCTCGCGCATGCCGTCGGGGAGCTTCACCCCGCAGAGCTCGCGGCATCCGGCGGCGTACTCGCGCCAGGCCGAGCCGGTGAGGTAGCCGCGGATGATCATTTCTACCGGGAAACCCTCGCAGCGGTAGCCGACGGTGGCCATGGGGTCGGGGGTGGCCAGGCGCCAGTTGGGCACGATGTCGGCGGTCGCCTCCAGGAAGTAGCTGGCGAGCTGGTTGAGCACCTGCCCTTTGTAGGGAATCCCCTGGGGGAGGATCACGTCGAAGGCCGAGATGCGGTCTGTGGCGACCATTACCAGGATGTCGTCGTTGATGGTGTAGACGTCGCGGACCTTGCCGTGGTACACGGCGGTCTGGCCGGGGAATGTGTAATCGGTTTTGGTGAGAGTTTCCACTGTGTAGGAATGATATTGGGGTTGATAATGATTTGGCTTTGTCTGGGGGCGGGGGCGTTACTCCGGCGCCGTCCCGTCGTCGGGAATCGGCTCGCCCTCCTCCGCTTCGAGAGCCTTGCGCTCCTCCTCGTCGCGCTCGTACGCTTCGACGATGCGCTGCACGAGGTGGTGGCGCACGATGTCCTTCTTGCCGAACTCCACGCGCCCGATGCCGGGAACGTCGCGCAGCACGCGCAGGGCCTGCACGAGGCCGGAAGAGGTGGCGCGGGGGAGGTCGATCTGCGTCACGTCGCCTGTGATTACCATCTTGGCGTTGACTCCGAGGCGGGTGAGGAACATCTTGATCTGGTGGGTGGTGGTGTTCTGCGCCTCGTCGAGCACTATCACGGCGTCGTTGAGCGTGCGCCCGCGCATGAACGCGAGGGGGGCGATCTGGATTACC
>CAJTRT010000020.1 GCA_910579105.1 uncultured Muribaculaceae bacterium
AGGATATGCCGTTCCTGGCCGACGGCACTCCGGTCGACATATGCCTGAACCCCCTGGGCGTGCCCTCGCGTATGAACCTCGGACAGATTTTCGAGACCGTGCTCGGATGGGCAGGCCGCGAGCTGGGCGAGAAGTTCGCCACCCCCATCTTCGACGGCGCGTCGATCGACGACCTCAACGAGTGGACCGACAAGGCCGGCCTTCCCCGCTACGGCAAGACCTACCTCTACGACGGCGGCACCGGCGAGCGCTTCGACCAGCCCGCCACCGTGGGCGTGATCTACATGCTGAAGCTCGGCCACATGGTCGAGGACAAGATGCACGCGCGCTCTATCGGCCCGTACTCGCTGATCACCCAGCAGCCTCTGGGCGGTAAGGCGCAGTTCGGCGGACAGCGTTTCGGAGAGATGGAGGTGTGGGCGCTGGAAGCCTTCGGCGCGTCGCACATCCTCCAGGAGATCCTGACCATCAAGTCGGACGACGTCACCGGCCGCTCCAAGGCCTACGAGGCGATCGTCAAGGGAGAGCCGATGCCCACCCCCGGAATCCCCGAGTCGCTCAACGTGCTTCTGCACGAGCTGCAGGGCCTGGGCCTGAGCATCAACCTCGAACAATAAAACGCCTTTTCCGACGTTATAAATAACCCGCGCCCGGCGGCATGCCGCCCTCCGCGGAAAACCTTAACAAAAACATCGACCAAAACAACATATGGCTTTTAGAAAAGACACAAAGTCGAAGACCGGATTCTCCAAAATCTCCATCGGGCTCGCTTCGCCCGAGGAGATTCTCGAGAAGTCGTCGGGAGAGGTGCTGAAACCCGAAACCATCAACTACCGCACCTACAAGCCCGAACGCGACGGCCTCTTCTGCGAGCGTATCTTCGGCCCGGTGAAGGACTATGAGTGCCACTGCGGCAAGTACAAGCGCATCCGCTACAAGGGGATCGTCTGCGACCGCTGCGGCGTGGAGGTCACCGAGAAGAAAGTGCGCCGCGAGCGCATGGGCCACATCAAGCTCGTGGTGCCCGTGGCCCACATCTGGTATTTCCGCTCGCTTCCCAGCAAGATCGGATACCTCCTTGGCCTGGCCACCAAGAAGCTCGACGCCGTGATATATTACGAGAAATACATCGTCATCAACCCGGGCCCGTTCGCCGACGACGCCAAGGCGCCGCTGTCGCGTATGGACCTTCTCGACGAGGACCAGTATTTCGACTACCTGGAGCGCCTCCCCGAGGGTAACGCCCAGCTTCCCGACGACGACCCCGAAAAGTTCGTCGCCAAGATGGGTGCGGAGGCCATCTACGACCTGCTCGTGGGGCTCGACCTCGACGCGCTCAGCTACCAGCTGCGCGACATCGCCCACAAGGACGGCTCGCAGCAGCGCAAGACCGACGCGCTGAAGCGCCTGCAGGTTGTCGAGTCGTTCCGCGCCTCGGCCCACCGCAACAAGCCCGAGTGGATGATCCTCCAGGCCGTGCCCGTGATACCCCCCGAGCTGCGCCCGCTGGTGCCGCTCGACGGCGGACGCTTCGCGACCTCCGACCTCAACGACCTCTACCGCCGCGTGATCATCCGCAACAACCGCCTCAAGCGCCTGATCGAGATCAAGGCCCCCGAGGTGATTCTGCGCAACGAGAAGCGCATGCTCCAGGAGGCCGTGGACTCCCTGCTCGACAACTCGCGCAAGTCGTCGGCGGTCAAGACCGACGCCAACCGCCCCCTGAAATCGCTATCCGACTCGCTCAAAGGCAAGCAGGGCCGTTTCCGCCAGAACCTCCTCGGTAAGCGTGTCGACTATTCGGCCCGTTCTGTGATCGTCGTCGGCCCGGAGCTTAAGATGCACGAGTGCGGCATCCCCAAATACATGGCCGCCGAGCTTTACAAGCCCTTCGTGATCCGCAAGCTCATCGAGCGCGGCATCGTCAAGACCGTCAAGTCGGCCAAGAAGATCGTCGACCGCAAGGAACCGGTCGTATGGGACATCCTGGAGAACGTCATGAAGGGTCATCCAGTGCTTCTCAACCGAGCCCCGACACTTCACCGCCTCGGCATCCAGGCGTTCCAGCCCAAGATGATCGAGGGCAAGGCCATACAGCTGCACCCGCTGGCGTGCACGGCGTTCAACGCCGACTTCGACGGCGACCAGATGGCCGTGCACCTGCCCCTGGGCAACGAGGCCATCCTCGAGGCGCAGATGCTCATGCTCGGCTCCCACAACATCCTCAACCCCGCCAACGGGGCGCCTATCACCGTACCCTCGCAGGACATGGTGCTCGGCCTCTACTACATCACCAAGCTCCGCAAGGGAGCCAAGGGTGAGGGCTTGAAGTTCTACGGCCCCGAGGAGGCTCAGATCGCCTACAACGAGGGCCGTCTGGACCTCCACGCCCCCATCTCCGTGGTGGTCGACGACATCGACGAGAACGGCAACAAGGTGAAGCGCCTTATGGAGAACACCTCCGTCGGCCGCGTGCTCTTCAACGAGCATGTGCCCGAGGAACTCGGCTATGTGAACCAGCTGATTTCCAAGAAGTCGCTGCGCAACATCATCGTCGACGTCATCAAGAAGTGCGGTATCCCCCGCTCGGCCCAGTTCCTCGACGACATCAAGAACATGGGTTACTACATGGCGTTCCGCGGAGGTCTGTCGTTCAACCTCGGCGACGTGATCATCCCGCCTGAAAAGAAGGAGATCGTGGCCGAAGGTTACGCCCAGGTCGAGGAGGTGATGAACAACTACGCCATGGGCTTCATCACCAACAACGAGCGCTACAACCAGATCATCGACATATGGACCCACGTCAACGCCCGTCTCACCGACGTGCTCATGAAGCAGATGACCGAGGCCGACCAGGGCTTCAACTCGGTGTTCATGATGCTTGACTCCGGCGCCCGCGGCTCCAAGGACCAGATCCGCCAGCTCGCCGGCATGCGCGGCCTTATGGCCAAGCCCCAGAAGGCAGGCGCCGAGGGAGGCCAGATCATCGAGAACCCGATTCTCGCGAACTTCAAGGAGGGGTTGTCGGTGCTGGAATACTTCATCTCGACCCACGGTGCCCGAAAGGGTCTTGCCGACACCGCCCTGAAGACCGCCGACGCCGGTTACCTCACGCGCCGTCTTGTCGACGTGGCCCACGACGTGATCATCCGCGAGGAGGACTGCGGCACGCTCCGCGGCCTCGTATGCCGCGAGGTGAAGAAGAACGACGAGGTCATCGTGTCGCTCGGCGAGCGCATCCTCGGCCGAGTGTCCGTGCACGACGTGGTTGACCCGACAACCGGCGAGGTCATCGTGGCCGCCGGCGAGGAAATCAACGAGGCCGCCGCCGACCGCATCGACGCCAGCCCGATTGAATCGGTCGAGATACGCTCGGTGCTCACCTGCGAGTCGAAGCAGGGCGTGTGCGCCAAGTGCTACGGACGCAACCTGGCCACCCGCCGCCCCATACAGATGGGCGAGGCTGTCGGCGTGATCGCCGCCCAGTCGATCGGCGAGCCGGGCACCCAGCTCACGCTGCGCACGTTCCACGTGGGTGGTGTGGCGTCGAACATCGCCGCCGTGTCAACCCACACATCGCGCTACGACGGTATCCTCGAGATTGACGAGCTGCGCACCGTGCCCACCGACGAGGTCGGCGCCAACGGCAATCCCGTGGAGGTCGTGATCGGCCGCATGGCCGAGATGCGCATCCTCGACCCGAACACCAAGATGATTCTCACAGCCGCGAACATCCCCTACGGCTCCAAACTCTTCTTCAAGGACGGGGCGCAGGTGAAGAAAGGCGACGTGATATGCGAATGGGACCCCTTCAACGCCGTAATTGTCAGCGAGGTGGGCGGTCACATCCAGTATCGCAACCTGGTCGAGAACGTCACCTACCGCAACGAGGTCGACGAGCAGACCGGCAACTCCGAGAAGATCATCATCGAGTCGCGTGACCGCAACGTGGTTCCAGAGGCCGACATCGTCGACAAGGACGGCAACGTGCTCCGCACCTACGCCCTCCCTGTGAACGCCCACCTGATGCTCAACGACAAGGACGCCGTGAAGTCGGGCGAGGTGTTCGTCAAGATCACCCGCTCCACCAGCGGCGCCGGCGACATCACCGGCGGTCTGCCCCGCGTCACCGAGCTGTTCGAGGCCCGCAACCCGTCGAACCCCGCCGTTGTGACGGAAATCGACGGCGAGGTGCATTTCGCCCCGAAGCCCAAGCGAGGCAACCGCGAGATATCCGTGACGTCGAAGCTCGGCGAGGTGAAGAAGTACCTCGTGCCCCTGTCGAAGCAGATCCTGGTGCAGGAGAACGACTATGTGCGCGCCGGCACACCGCTGTCCGACGGTGCCATCACCCCCTCCGACATCCTCAACATCATGGGCCCGACGGCCGTGCAGGACTACATCGTCAACGAGGTGCAGGACGTCTACCGCATGCAGGGCGTTAAGATCAACGACAAGCACTTCGAGGTAATCGTGCGCCAGATGATGCGCAAGGTCAACATCATCGACCCGGGCGACACGATGTTCCTCGAACAGCAGGTTGTCGACAAGCGCGACTTCATGGAGGAGAACGACCGCATCTGGGGCAAGAAGGTGGTTGTGGACGCCGGTGATTCCGAGAATCTCAAGCCGGGCCAGATCATCACCGCCCGCAAGCTGCGCGACGAGAACTCGGCGCTCAAACGCCGCGACCTCAAGGTGGTCACCGTGCGCGACGCCGTGCCCGCGACCTCCGAGCAGATTCTCCAGGGTATCACCCGCGCCGCCCTCCAGACCTCCTCGTTCATGTCAGCGGCCTCCTTCCAGGAAAGCACCAAGGTGCTCAACGAGGCCGCCATCAACGGCAAGACCGACACCCTGGTAGGCATGAAGGAGAACGTGATCTGCGGCCACCTGATTCCCGCCGGAACCGGCCTGCCGCAGTACAACCGCCTGGTTGTCGGCTCGCGCGACGACATCGAGGGCGCTTTCGCCTCGGAACTCCTGGGCGACCAGATGCCCGAACCCGAAAACATCGGCTGAATCGAGGCCGGTTAAAGCATAGAGAGCCGCCGCCCCGTCAACGGGCGGCGGCTCTCTGTTTTTTTGAGCAAATTATCGCTTAAAAATGTTGCGGTTACAGAATTTTTCATAACTTTGCGAACAAGAAGAAAAACAACCACTTCCCGGAGATTGTCAAAGAGTTTTCCGATAATCTCCAAATCGCATTATTCCCCCATAAACACAAACAAAGCAATGAAAAACTTGATTGACAAAGTTGCCGAGCTGAACGCTACCTTTATGAAAGAAGCAATGGCACAGTTAGAGAACGGTAACAAGGCAGCCGGCACACGCGCCCGCAAGGTCTCCCACGAGCTCGAGAAAGCCATGAAGGAGTTCCGCAAACTTTCCCTCGAGGCCTCCAAGCAGTAAAGATCAGCCTCTAAGACACACCAACCGAATATCAGCGGTCGATTAAGGCTTTCAATGCAGCCGGCCTTGACGCGCGGACATTATCGGCGCCCGGACTTCCCCGGCCTCCCAGGCTTGGAAATCCGGGTGTGTTTTGCCTGGCTTAGGCCGCTTTTCTGCCAAAGTCGCGGTTTTTTAGGGAAATTGTGGGGCTGTTTTGGGAAAAATCGCTACCTTTGTAGCCTTATTTCAGCGGCCAGGGGCGGCAGAGGCTTACGCGTTGCCGGAATCCCCTGAAAACCAACCGACAATATCTCACGCAATGAAGCTACTCCAAGAGAAACTCGCTAAATATACCGCGCCGCAGGAGGCGAAGGCCGCGGGGGTTTACCCCTACTTCCGCGCTATCGAAAGCGAGCAGGAACCCGAAGTCATCATAAACGGCCGAAAGGTCCTGATGTTCGGCAGCAACTGCTACTCGGGCCTTGTCAGCGACCCGCGGATCAAGGAAGCCGCCATAGAGGCCACCCGCAAATACGGCACCGGATGCGCCGGTTCCCCCTTCCTCAACGGCACCCTCGACCTGCACAAGAAGCTCGAGCGCCGTATCGCCGAGTATATCGGCAAGGAGGACGTGATGATTTACTCCACCGGCTTCGAGGTAAACCTCGGAGTCGTTTCCTGCCTGACAGGGCGCGAGGACTATATCCTCTTCGACGAGCAGGACCACGCGTCGATTATCGAGGGAAAGCGTCTCAGCTTCTCCACTACCCTGAAATACAAGCACAACGATATGGAGAGCCTTGAAAAGCAGCTCCAGCGTTGCGACCCCGACAAGGTGAAGCTGATTGTGACCGACGGCGTGTTCTCCATGGAGGGCGATGTCGCCAACCTCCCCGAGATAGTGCGTCTGGCCAAGAAGTACAACGCTTCCGTGATGGTCGACGAGGCGCACGGCATAGGCGTGTTCGGCAAAGGGGGCCGCGGCACCTGCGACCATTTCGGCGTGACAGACGACGTGGACCTGATAATGGGCACATTCTCCAAGTCGTTCGCCTCTCTCGGCGGCTTCATTGCCACCGACAAGGAGATAACCAACTTCCTGCGCCATCACTCGCGGTCCTATATCTTCACAGCCTCGATCACTCCCGCCTCCACCGCCGCCGCCCTCAAGGCCATCGACATAATGGAGCAGGAACCCGAGCGCCAGGAGCAGTTGTGGAAAGTCACAAACTTCGCCCTCGAAGGCTTCCGTAACATGGGCTGCGAGATAGGCAACACCTGCACCCCGATCATCCCCCTGTTCATCCGCGACGACTACAAGACCTACCACATCACCCGCGACCTGTTCGACGAGGGGCTGTTCGTGAACCCCGTGGTGACCCCGGCCGTGGCGCCGCAGGACACTCTCATCCGTTTCTCGCTCATGGCCACCCACACCAGGGAGCAGGTGGAGTTCGCTCTCGACAAATTCCAGAAAGTGTTCCGCAAGCACGGCCTGATACAGTAAAAAACCTTCGGCGACGCGCTCCGGCGACCCGGAAGCGCCAGCCAGGCAAGCGCAAGTGGCGTAATGGCAGCCGCGCCAGACTTAGGATCTGGTGCCGAAAGGCGTGGGGGTTCGAGTCCCCCCTTGCGCACAATTCCGTACCTTTTCCCGCGCCATGGAGCGCCGCGGGATGCCGGTTGAATATGCTGGTTGAACCAGCGGCTCCGGCAAGCAAATTCCGGCAGAAAACTTTGCGGAATCGAAAAGAATCAGTAACTTTGCGTCAACATAACAAGCAGACGCGGTAATAGCTCAGTTGGTAGAGCATCAGCTTCCCAAGCTGAGGGTCGCGAGTTCGAGCCTCGTTTACCGCTCTTTTGAATCGTTGTATATTGTATATCAATTCGCAACGATTCTTTTTTATTAATGCAGACAATGGGAGATGCGGTAATCCTTTACAGAACTGATGACGGTCGCAGTAAGGTAAACCTTATGGCAAGAGACGGTAATGTATGGCTGAATCAGTCACAAATGGCCGAACTTTTTGCCACCTCGAAGCAAAATATCAGCACCCATATAGATAATATCTTGTCTGATAGGGAACTGTCTGCGGAGGCAGTTGTAAAGAATTATTTGACAACTGCCTCGGACGGCAAAGAATATACCGTCAAATATTTTTCTCTTGAAATGGTTCTTGCCGTGGGGTTCCGGATAAGGAATCCCAGAGGAGTCCAGTTTAGGCAGTGGGCAAACTCACATCTATCGCAATTCCTGCGCAAAGGATTTGTTATGGACGACGAGCGTATGAAGAATCCGGGTGGAATGACTGATTATTTTGACGAACTTCTGGAACGGATAAGAGACATCCGTGCGTCAGAGAAAAGGTTCTATCAAAAAATCAGAGATATTTTCGCCTTGTGCAGTGACTATGACAAGAGTGACAAGGCGACGCAGATGTTTTTCGCCGAGACCCAGAACAAACTCCTTTACGGAATAATCGGTCAGACAGCCGCCGAGATTATAGTAAGCCGTGCGGATGCTACACAGCCTAATATGAACCTGACTGCCTGGAAGGGGAGGATTGTAAGAAAAGGTGATGTCGCAATTGCGAAGAACTATCTGCGAGAAGATGAACTAAGTGCGCTAAACCAACTTGTGGTAATCTTCCTGGATTCGGCTGAATTCCGGGTGCGGAGACAAAAAGATCTGACAATGTCTTTTTGGAGGGCCAATGTGGACTCGATTATAGCCTCACATGGCCTTTCGGTGCCTGACCATGCGGGAAAATACAGTGCGTCATATGCGGAGACCGTCGCACACAAAGTTTATGACGAGTTTGATGCGAGGCGTAAGGCGAATGATGCCTTGGAAGCGGATCTCGAAGACCTTCGCGAGATAGAGGCTCTCGAATCTGAGATTAAACAAGGTAAGCATTGATAAAATCGCTTGTGTATCATGCATAAATACGCTAACGAATGTCGGTTAACAAAGTGATACTTGTAGGAAACGTCGGGAGCGACCCGCAGATCTCGTACATAGACTCCCGCCCGCTGGCCACTTTCTCGCTGGCCACCAACGAGCCCGGTCCGATGCTGCCCAACGGCCAGCGCGGACCCGAACGCGTCGAATGGCACCGCATCGTCATGTGGGGACCCGCGGCCGAGACCGCCGAGCGCTACATAAGCCGCGGCGCGAAGCTCTATATCGAGGGGAAGCTGCGCACCCGCGTGTGGGAGGACCGCAACACCATCAAGCGCCAGGTTACCGAAGTATATGTCGACGCGTTCGATATCCTCTCCAGGCCGCGTCCCGCGGCGACTGGTTCAGCGTCACCGCGGCAGTGAGCTCCTGGGGGACAAACCGAAACCGCCAATCATAAAAACCAACAAATACAGATGGAAAAAGACAACAAGATTCCGGCCTCCAAGGCTGAGGGTGTATGGCAGGATGCCGACCCCGCGGAACTGCCGGAAAACGCGTTCCGCGAGCTCGCGGCCGACGAGCAGTTCCGCCCGATGATGCACCCGGCGCGCGACTATGCCGAGGTGACACCCTACTCTGTGATCATGGGCCTGGTGCTCTGCGTGATTTTCTCGGCCGCCGCGGCCTACCTCGGGCTCAAGGTCGGCCAGGTATTCGAGGCAGCCATTCCCATCGCCATTATCGCCGTCGGCCTCTCGGGCGCCCTCGGCAAGAAGAACGCCCTCGGGCAGAACGTCATAATCCAGTCGATCGGCGCGTGCTCGGGCGTGATTGTGGCGGGCGCCATCTTCACCCTCCCGGCGCTCTACATCCTTCAGGACACCTATCCCGAAATCACTGTCAACTTCTTCCAGATTTTCCTCAGCTCGCTGCTGGGAGGCGTGCTCGGAATACTGTTCTTCATCCCCTTCCGCAAGTATTTCGTGAAGGATATGCACGGCAAGTATCCCTTCCCCGAGGCCACGGCCACGACGCAGGTGCTCGCCTCAGGAGCTTCCGCGAAGGCCGAGACCGGCGGAGGGCAGGCAAAGACCCTCGTCATAGCCTCGCTTATCGGCGGTCTGTATGACTATATCGTCGAGACTTTCGGATTCTGGGCCGGAACCCTCAACACCACACTTACCTCCTGGGGCGCCGCGATCGAGGAGAAGACGCGCCTGGTGCTGAGCTGCAACACCGGGGCCGCGGTGCTCGGCCTGGGGTACATTATCGGGCTTCGCTATGCCTTCATCATCACCGCCGGGTCGCTCTTCGTGTGGTGGGTGATTATCCCGCTGATGGGCACCTACGGCAACGCGGAGCTGGCGGCTCTCTCGTCGCAGGAGATTTTCAGCAACTACGCCCGCATGATCGGTATCGGCGGCATCGCAATGGCCGGCGTGATCGGCATCGTGAAGTCCTGGCCGATCATCCGCCAGGCTGTCGGCCTCGCGGGACGCGAGTTCAAGGGTGGCGCCGCGACAACCGGCAAGCCGCTCCGCTGGCAGCTCGACATATCGATGAAGCACATCGTGTTCTTCATCGCCATAGCCCTCGTGGCGGTGCTCTGCTTCTTCTGGTTCGGCGTGATCCATAACTGGTGGCAGGCACTCGTGGCCTGGGTGGTGGTTATTTTCATCGCCTTCCTGTTCACCACCGTGGCGGCCAACGCTATCGCGATCGTGGGTTCCAATCCGGTTTCCGGCATGACGTTGATGACGCTCATCGTGGCCTCGGCCATCTTCGTGGCCATCGGTCTCAAAGGCACTTCCGGCATCGTGGCCTCGATGGTGATCGGCGGTGTTGTCTGCACGGCTCTTTCCATGGCCGGCGGTTTCGTGACTGACCTGAAGGTCGGCTACTGGCTCGGCACGACTCCCAAAAAGCAGGAACAGTGGAAGTTCCTTGGCACGCTTGTCTCCGCCGCGACAGTCGGCGGCGTGATCCTGGTGCTTAACGACGTGTACGGCTTCTCCGGGCCGAACGCCCTGGTGGCTCCCCAGGCCAACGCCATGGCCAAGGTGATCGAGCCGCTGATGATGGGTGGCGAGACCCCCTGGATTCTATATATGACCGGCGTGGTGCTGGCGCTGCTGCTCAACTGGCTTGGAGTCCCCGCGCTGGCTTTCTGCCTGGGCATGTTCATCCCCCTGTCGCTCAACGTGCCCCTGCTCGTTGGCGGCGCGGTTGCCTATTTCGTGAGCCACAGCTCCAAGGACGAGGCTGTCAACAATGCCCGCCGCGACCGCGGCACTCTGATATCCTCGGGTCTTATCGCCGGTGGCGCGCTCTTCGGCGTGTTCGCCGCTCTGACGCGCTTCTTCGGATTCGAGTATGTCTGCGGGCTGCCCGTCACCACCTTGCAGATTCTCGGCGTTGTGGCCTACGCCCTGCTGATCGCCTATCTCTACATCGACAGCCTGAAAGCCCGGAAACTCTGATGCGGTTTTCCGGCCTCAACAGGAAAATACTGGCGCTCGCCATCCCCTCGATAGCCGCCAACGTCACCACGCCCCTCCTGGGGCTGGTTGACACGGCTATCGCGGGGCATATGGGGAGCGCCGTGTTTATCGCCGCCATAGCCGTCGGCGGCGTGATGTTCAACATGGTCTATTGGTTCTTCTCCTTCCTCCGGGCGGGCACATCCGGCCTGGCCGGGCAGGCATTCGGGGCCGGTGACGTCGCCGCGCAGACGCTGATACTGAGCCGCTCGCTGCTGGTGGCCGCAGGGGCCGGGGTGCTGCTGGTGGCCGCGCAGCGTCCTTTGGAATGGGCTTTGCTGTGGCTGGCGTCGCCCGACCGGGAGGTGGCCGCGCTCGCCAGGCTGTATTTCCGTATCCTCATCTACGGCGCTCCGGCGATGCTCGCCACATACGCCCTTTCGGGCTGGTTCCTGGGAATGCAGAACTCCAAGGTGCTTATGTGGGTCTCGTTGGTGGTGAATGTGACCAATATCGCCGCGTCGCTTACGCTCGTCTACGGCTTACGCCTGGGAATCCCGGGGGTGGCCTGCGGAACGCTCACGGCCCAGTGGACGGGGCTCGCGGTGTCGCTTCTGTTCCTGCGCCGCTATCGGCTGCGCCCGCCGCGGTGGCGCGAGGTGGTCCGCTGGGACCAGCTGCGGCGGTTCTTCAAGGTGAACACCGACGTTATGCTGCGTACCCTCTGCCTTATGGCCGTCACCATGTGGTTCACCCGCGCGGGAGCCTCGCAGGGTTCGGTCATACTCGCCGTCAACACCCTGCTGATGCAGCTCTTCCTGCTCTTCTCATATGTCATGGACGGCTTCGCGTTCGCCGCGGAGGCTCTTGCAGGGCGCTTCACCGGCGCTGGTGACAGGGCGCGGCTCAGTTCCACGATAAAGGCCACGATGGGGTGGGGGTTCCTCCTGGCACTGCTCTTCACTGCCCTGTATTTCGTCGGCGGTGAAGGGTTCCTGGGGATTTTAAGCTCCGACCGCGATGTGATAGCGGCCAGCCGCGACTACGCCCTGTGGGCTGTAAGCATCCCGCTATGCGGTTTCGGAGCCTTCGTGTGGGACGGCGTGTATATCGGGGCGACCCTTACGCGCCGCCTGCTTCTCAGCATGGCGGGTGCGACAGCCATATTCTTCCTTCTCCAATACCTCCTTTATCCCTTTCTCGGCAATCACGCCCTCTGGCTCGCCTTCGCCTCCTACCTTTTGGCCCGCGGCCTGCTCCAGACCCTCCTCTATCCCCGCCGCTAAATCGGTTTGCCGTTCCTTCTGATATTGAAGGCAAGCCTGTCAGAGGCTATCAGCTCTGCGAGCTCGTTCATTTCCAGGCATTGTTCCCTGGAAACAATAAAACGCCGGCTACGGAATTCGACAGGAGCGATTAGTAGCAACCTTCCCTCTTGGCAAAGCACGAACTCGCGGCCCGATGGCTTGAATCTCTCCGGGAATCCGTTCGGCAGGATGTGGATGATGGAAGCGCTGTTGTCAACCGCCAAGTTGCGGACGGCTTTCTCCCCCTCGCTGATAAACGGAGAAACCAGCACTCCGTGGCTCCTTATAGCCTCGCTCCACACCCGCTCCGCGGCAGCTGTCTCTTCCGCCGAAAACGACCTGCTGACTTTGACGACGCTCTTGGCGCAATGTCTGAGCAGCAACAGATTGCCATAGGCTGCCAGTTGCCGCCCGTTGACACTTATGAGGCGGCAGCGGTTGAAAAATTCGGGGTGATTTTTCCTCAGATAAAGCCTTTTGGGATTGTCATTGACATAACGGCAGAAAGCTTCCGCCTGGCCGCTTTTGCTGACGATGCGGTCGTTGAAACCCTTGGTGAACAGGCTTTCCCCGGCAAGCGTCAAAGATGATTCGGGAAATGCCTCGCGATAAGCGCCGGTACACCGCGCTTTTACAGCCGCTACGACACGCGGCAGAGGCATGGCATTAGCCTTTTCCACGAAAAGCACGACATGCACATGGTCGGGCATCACGCTGTATGCCAAGATATTGACAAATGGATAATACTCCGGGATCCTGTTCAGTTCCCGGTCAATAATAGCGCCGACCGGGAACAGGTCGGTCTCAGCCTTGACCCCGTCCGGGGTTATCTCTCCCCTGACTGCGGAAAACGCGGGCGCTCCCTTTGCCGCGGAAAAAGTCACGAGGTAAATGCAGCGGGAAGTGTAGTCATGCCATCGCGCCCGTCGCAGAAATGAGGAGCTTTGGCGCTGTTCTTCCGCGTTATGGTTTTCATCCATATGGATTGCGGTTGAGGGGGTGATGTTTGCGCTCACGGCTCGCTGAAGCTCGCCGCACACGACAGCGGCTGCCGGAGTGGAGGAAGGGAGAGAAAAAGGGAAGGAGAGAAAGGGGAGAAAAGGAGGGAAAAGGAGGGAAAAGATGGGAATAGAGGACGAACGGGGCAAAAGGGGGAAGGGAGAAAAAAAAGAGTGAAAGAGGAAAGAAAAAGGGGGGCAGGAATAAAGCAGGGAAAGGCGGGGTGGGAAGTTGAAGCAGAGCCGGACCTGTCGGGTGCGGCGAGCTTCAGCGAGCCGTCGAACGGGACCACCGGGCGCTACTTGGCGCCGCGGAGGAGGCTGGTGTAGCGCTCGCGGTCGTTGATGAGGTCGAGGGCCTGGCGGTAGGTGGGACTGAGGACGGGGTTGACGACCTTGAAATATGTGGAGGTCTCGAAGAGGTCGCGGCCTATGATGCCTTTGACTATGGTTTCCATCATGGCGCGGGAGCGGTTGAACTCCTCGTCGTTGTATTTCACGCTGTCGGCGACTCCCATCTCGACGATTGAGCGCATCATCTCGGGCCGCACGCGGAAGTTGTCGAGGAAGGATTTCTCGGTGGGATAGTCCTTTTTGAGCTGCTTGCGGTTGTCGTCGACGTAGGTTATGCAGTAGCGGTTGATGATACCCTTGGCCACCAGGTCGCGGTAGTAGTCGGAGTAGGCCGTTGTGTCGATCGGCACGAAGAGGTCGGGCATGATGCCTCCAGCGGCATAGACCGGGCGGTGGTTGCGGAGCGTCTCGAAGCGGAGCGAGTCGGGGAAATGGATCGAGTCAGCCGAGGAGAACTCTCCCGCCTGGTAGCGGTGGAGGATGTCGGCGCGGTATTCGTCCTCGTCGCCGGGGGTGTAGGGCTTCTGTATGCAGCGCCCCGAGGGGGTATAGTACTTCGATACCGTCAGGCGTATCATCGAGCCGTCGGGGAAGGGGAACGGCCGCTGTACGAGCCCTTTGCCGAATGTGCGGCGCCCCACAACCAGCCCGCGGTCGTTGTCCTGCACGGCTCCGGCGGTGATTTCAGAGGCGGAGGCGGAGTACTGGTTGACGGTCACCACGAGGCGCCCGTCGAGGAAGTATCCGTCGCGCTCGGCTCCGTAGACCTGTGTGCCGGTCTGCGGGCCGTCGGTGTACACCACCAGGTCGCCGCGGCGCAGGAAGCGCGAGGCAAGCTCGTGGGCGGCTCCGAGGTATCCGCCGCCGTTATCCTCAAGGTCGAGTATGAGGTTCTTCATCCCCTGCTTTTTCAGGTCGGAGACAGCCTTGTCGAATTCAGCCGCGGTCTCCTCGGCGAAGCGCGAAATGCGTATGTAGCCAGTTTCCGGATCGGCCATATATGCCGCGTCGACCGAGTAGATGGGTATATCGTCGCGCACCACGGAGAACACTATCGGCTCCTCCACCCCTTTGCGTAGCACTTTGAGGTTGACCCGCGTGCCCTTTGGGCCGCGGAGAATCTTCAAAATGCGCGAATTGGGGCTTTTCACGCCCGAAATTATGGAATCGCCGGCCTGCAGGATGCGGTCGCCCGGCAGGATCCCTACCTTTTCCGAGGGGCCGCCGGAGGTGGTCTGGATTACGAACAGCGTGTCGTTTAGCATGTTGAACTGCACCCCTATGCCCGAGAAGTTTCCTTCGAGGGGCTGGGTAAGCTCCTTTGTCTCCTCCGGGTCGGAGTAGGAGGAGTGGGGATCGAGATTTTTCAGCATCGCCACGATAGCGTCCTGCACCATCTTGTCGGTATCGACCGTGTCGACGTAGTAGGTCTCTATGATTTTCTCCGCGTAGCCGAGTTTCTGCGCCGGCTGCATCCGCGGCGGCTCCTGGGGCTGGCGCTGGAAGAATAATTGTCCGAAAGCCGCCGAGGTGGCTACCAGGGCGGAAGCTGCTATGATGAATTTTCTCATTGTCTGTGTCTTGGGCGTTTAGGGGATGTATGGCGAGATGTCGCGGCCGAAAGCCGCCAGCTCGCGCACCATGGAGGAGCTGATTGCCGCGTGTTCCGGCAATGTATAAATTAGAACAGATTCCAGGCCTGAAAGGTTGCGGTTTATGTCGGCCAGCGCCCGCTCATACTCGAAGTCGGCCACCGTGCGCGCCCCGCGGAGCAGGAACCGCGCGCCGTGGCGCCGCGCCGCGTCGACCGTCAGGCCGTCGTATGTGACCACCTCGACCTTCGGCTCTCTGGCGTAGACGCGCCGGATGGCCTCCAGCCTTTCCTCTACCGGCTGCCAGGGGCGCTTGGCCGTGTTGACCCCGATGCCGATCACCAGCCGCGAGAACAGCGGCAGCGCCCTGTCGACCACCGACTTGTGCGCCACCGTGAACGGGTCGAACGACCCCCCGAAGAATCCACACTCTCCCATACTGTCTCAGCTGATTTCGGAGTCGTCCTCGATGACGAGGTTGTCGATGATGAAGGTCTGGCGGTCGGAGGTGTTCTTGCCCATGTAGAATTCCAGGAGGTCGCCCACGGCGTCCTCGCGGCGGAGTGTCACGCGGTCGAGGCGCATGTCGGGTCCGATGAAGCCTCGGAACTCGTCGGGGGAGATTTCGCCCAGGCCCTTGAAGCGGGTGATCTCGGCGTTCTCGCCGAAGGCGGCGATGGCGTCGAGGCGCTCCTGATCGTTATAGCAGTAGTAGACGTCGCGGGGCTGGTCGCCGGTCTCTTCGGCTGTTTTCTTCCCTTTGGGTGATGCCTTGCGGCGGGTGCTCTTTTTGTCGCGCACGCGGAAGAGGGGGGTCTGCAATACGTAGACGTGTCCTTTCTTCACCAGGTCGGGGAAGAACTGGAGGAAGAATGTCAGCAGCAGCAGGCGTATGTGCATGCCGTCGACGTCGGCATCGGTGGCGATTATGACGTTGTTGTAGCGGAGGCCGTCGATTCCGTCCTCGATGTTGAGGGCGGCCTGCAGGAGGTTGAACTCCTCGTTCTCGTAGACCACCTTGCGGGTCAGGCCGAAGGAGTTGAGCGGTTTGCCGCGGAGGGAGAAGACCGCCTGGGTCTCCACGTCGCGTATTTTCGTTATCGAGCCGGAGGCGGAGTCACCCTCGGTGATGAAGATCGACGAGGCGAGTTTCCTTTCCTCGTCCCCCTTGGGGTCGTTGAGGTGCACCCGGCAGTCGCGGAGCTTGGAGTTGTGGAGGTTTACTTTCTTTGCTCTTTCGCGGGCGATTTTTGTAACCCCGGCCATGGCCTTGCGCTCGCGCTCGCTCTCCTGGATTTTTTTCAGGATTATCTCGGCGGTGTCGAGGTCCTTGTGCAGGTAGTTGTCGAGCTCTTTTTTGAGGAAGTCGCTGATGAATTTGGCCACGGTGGGCCCTTCCGGCCCCATGTCGCGCGAGCCGAGCTTGGTTTTGGTCTGCGACTCGAAGATCGGCTCCTCCACCTTGATGGAGATGGCTGCGATCATGCCGTTGCGGATGTCGGTGTACTCGAAGTTCTTGGCGAAGTATTCCTTGATGGTGCGCGACACGGAGTCCTTGAACGCCGTCAGGTGGGTGCCCCCCTGGGTGGTGTGCTGGCCGTTGACGAAGGAGTAGTATTCCTCACCGTACTGGTTGGCGTGGGTGAGGGCTATCTCTATGTCGTCCCCTTTGAGGTGTATTATGTCGTAGAGGGGCTCTTTCGTCATGTTGGCCTTCAGGAGGTCGAGGAGGCCGTTGCGCGAGACGTACCGCTTGCCGTTGAGGTATATCGCCAGGCCGGTGTTTAGGTAGGTGTAGTTTTTCAGCAGGGTGACGATGAACTCCTGGTTGAAATGGTAGTCGCGGAACACCGTATTGTCGGGGGTGAACTCGACATAGGTGCCGTTCGGCTCGTCGGTGGCGGTCTCCTCGGTCTCGCTGAGCAGCTCGCCGCGGGCGAACTCGGCCCGCCGCGTGAGGCCGTCGCGGTGGCTCTGGATCACGAAGCGCGAGCTGAGGGCGTTGACGGCTTTGATGCCCACGCCGTTGAGGCCGACGGACTTTTTGAAGGCCTTGCTGTCGTACTTGGCGCCGGTGTTCATCTTCGAGGCCACGTCGATCATCTTCCCCAGGGGGACGCCGCGGCCGAAGTCGCGCACGCGCACGGTGCCCTCCTCCAGCTCCACGGTGATTTTGTTGCCGAAGCCCATCATATACTCGTCGATGGAGTTGTCGAGTACCTCTTTGAGCAGGACGTAGATGCCGTCGTCGTTGTAGGTGCCGTCGCCTAACTTGCCGATATACATACCCGGACGCAGGCGTATGTGCTCGTTCCAGGAGAGCGTCTTGATGTCCTCCTCGTCGTATTCGGCGGAGCCGCCCTGTTGTGCTTCGAGTTCTTCAACCTCGGCCTCCCGGATGTCAAGCAGGTCGTTGTCGTCGCGTTTGATTTCCTCAGTCATTGGCATGATGCGTCAAAATCCCGGCACACCGCCGAGCTAACGCAAAGTTACGAAATTCCGGGCGAAAACGCCACTCCGCCCCGTAGTTTTAGTGATTTTTGTCATCTCCTTTGCGCTTGAAGGGCCAGAGGAAGGAGCCGAGGTTGTCGAAGTCGCGGCGGAAGATGATGCCCACGCCCTGGGTGGTGGGGGAGGTGCGCAGGTAGTAGTTCTGGTCGTTGTAGCGGTTGTAGGCTTTCAGGCGGAGGTTGCCCGAGCGGTTCAGGAGATATTCGAGGTCGAAGTCGCCGACGAACTGCGAGGAGTTCAGCGTCTTGTCGCGGTAGCCGAAGTTGCCGTTGAACAGCAGCCGGTTGTTGAGCAGCCGCGATGAGAGCGCCAGGTCGACCTCCACGTCGGAGAAGTCGCCGCGGTCCGAGCGGAACGAGGGGGCTATGTTCCAGTTGTCGGAAATCTGGCCTAACAGAGAGCCGAGCTGCGAGGAGATGGTGGAGGAGGCTACCGACACCAGCTCGTTCCCCTTGGTGGTGGAGGCCATGTAGTCGGGGGTGTAGAACCGGTTGAGAGCCAGCAGATAGATAATCTGGCGGTTCATCATGTCGTCGGTGGAGACGATGGAGCGCACCTTGCGGTAGACGTCGGAGGTGAGGGTGGGGAATTCGAGGTCGAAGGTGACGTCGGGCTGCCGCATGTCGCCAGTGACGTTCATCAGGGCGTTCACGGGTACCGACGTGCGGTTGAGGTCCTTGTCCTCGAGGAACGATTCGTCGAGGTCCGAGAGGTTGGCGTTGAGCTGGTAGGCGGCCTTGATGTCGAGCTGGGCCGAGTAGGGGTCGCCCCGGAAGGCGATGCTGCTCCCCTGCTTGATTGTGAAATCCTTGATGATGATGTCCTGGAGGGTGAAGTTGTAGTCGCCCCGGTCGAGGGTGTAGGTGCCGTACATTTTCAGGTCGTTGTTGGCCGAGCCGTAGTCGAGCTGGAGCTGGCCGGAGCCGCGGGCGCGTATGCGGTCGCCCCCCACGGGGTCCATCACCAGGGTGAGCAGCGCCTGCGGGGTGACATTCATCACCAGGGATATGTTGTAGTCCGACGAGCCGGCCGCGTCGGCCGATATGCGCCGGCGCAGGCTGTTGACGAGGTCCATCCGCGGGTCGCGCCTGATTATCAGAGAGTCCTCTTCGACCCGGCCTGGTGTGCGGTCACGGAAAGTGAGGAAGGAATACTCCTCGGCCACCTGCCTGTCGGATAGCACGAAGGTGAAGGTTGTCCTGGCGGCGGTCGACATGTCGACCTTGATGTTCACTACCCCCGGCTCGCCGCTGACGGCCGCCGAGCCGTTGCCGTAGACGCGGCCGTACCACACGGGGCTTCTGGCGGCGGTCTCGTCGTAGCACAGGAAGTCGCGGGCCTTTGTTATGGTGAAGTTGAAGCGCGGCTCTTTGAAGAATTTGTGGCGCACCCATCCGTCAAGGCTGGCGGTGCGGCCGTTGGCGTCCCTGATTTTGATTCCGTCGAGGTCGATCAGCCCGGGGCGGAAGTGCACGGAATCGGAGGTCTCGTAGACTGTGTTGGTGAAGTTGACGCGCATTTTCAGTCTGTCGGCTTTCACGTCTCCCTCCAAGTCGATGTATTTGAAGTTGCCCCACAGGCGGGCGCGGCCGGATGCCTCGCCGGTGATGTCGGATGCGAAGGCCGCCATGTAGGGCTGCATGAATTTCGCCGGAATCCTGTCGGCCAGGAAGGTGAGGTCGAGGGAGTCGGCCATGGGGAAGATGCCGCCGTGTACTTCCGATAGGCGGTCGTCGCGGGTTATTGATGCATCGATTGTGACGGCGTTCCGTTCGGTGTCCCACCGCGAGCGCACCAGCGCGTCGCCGAACACGGCTTTGTTATAGCTTATGTCTTTTACGCTCAGGCCCGGGGTGAGCAGAGCGGGGCGCTTGGTGTAAAGTCCTGAGGCGTGGAATGTTCCGGTTGCCGAGCCGCCGAGGGTGACGTTGTCGATGCCGAGCGTCTCGAAGAGGTAGTCGAGGCTGAAATCGCGCACGTCGACTGTCAGCGACGACAGGGGGTCGTCGCTGACCTCCCCGTTGATTTTCACGAACTGCCTTCCGTGGTGCACGTTTATGCCGTCGACCTTTACGGAGCGTCCGTCGATGGTTACAGCCGCCGGGTTGACAGTCCATGTGGAATCGTTGAAAGTCAGCGCGCTCCGGTGCAGGTCCACGACGGTGCGCAGCCTTCCCGGGCCGTTTTCGGCATCCCCGTCGGCATGGCGGCGCGAGAAGGCCGCCGAGAGGCCCACCGCGCCCTCGTAGGCGCGTGGCCTGTCGATGTTCCACGACAGGTCGGCCGTCACTCTGTCGGGTGTCCCGTCGCAGTCGAGGCGGAGTGCCATCGGGCCGTTCTTGGTGGGCATCGTGGTAGCCAGGTCCAGGTTGTTTGTGCCCTCTGTGCCTGACATGCTGAATCGGACTGACGAGTTCTCGACCAGTTTGCTCCCTTGCCGCAGGTATGGGGCTTCCAGGTCGAGAGCCGCCAGCCTGGTGCCGGAATTGAACGAGCCTGTGATAGTGGCCGGGTATATGACGCTGACGGGCAGTTTGATGAGTCGCGAGAACTCCTCTGTCGACTTTATTTCGAGTTTGATGGCGAAATCGTTGAGCCGGGAGAACGCGTCATCTGTGCCGGGATTTGGAATCACTGAGGGTATGGAGGCTCCGAGCACGGCGGCCATCTGTGCCGGAAGCGCCTTGAAGTCGAACGTGCCCCGCAGCGAGCCGTCGAGGTAGTCCGATGCCAGGTTGACCTCGATTCCCCCGTCTGCCCCGCGGCCCGATGTTATGGCGAAGTCCTTCATCAGGAACGGTTCTCCCTCTTCCGGGGTGAATGACAGGTTGCCGAGCCGGGCATACCCTTCGGGATGGTTCCAGTCGGAAGCGCGGAGGTCGACGTCGATGTTCCCCGCAAGGGTGGCGCCAGGAAATTTCTGCCATAGGCGCAGTTCCCGCGGGTAGCAGCGGGCTATCTCCCCTTTTAGCGTTACTTCCTGCTCTTCCCCCTCGGGCGCGCCGCGGAATCCCCCTTCGAGCCAGAGCTGGAGGTCGGGGTCGTCGACGCTCACGCGGCCTGTGGCTGCGAGGCCGTCAAGCGAGGCTTCGGCTGCGAGGTCGTGGTAGGTTTCTCCCCGGAAATCAACGTGGGGGAAAGCCGCCGTGACGTTTCCCGACGTTATCTTGCCTCCTGAGACCGAGGCTTCGGCTTTGATCTCTCCGTCGATGTTTCCCAGTCCCGAACCGGGAAGCAGGGTCGCGAGGTTGATTTTGGTATCGGCCAGCACGTTAGCGGCCAGGTTGAGCCTGTCGCCCGGCATGCGCGCGGCGGTTCCGTCGATAACGAGGGTGCCCGGCGCGGTGGCGAGGGTGGCGGCAACCGCCGCGCCATCCTTGCCATAATTTCCGGCAAGGTCAAGCCGCGTGTCGCCGATAGCGGCCAGCAATGCCTCGGTTTTCGTTCCCAAAGGCTTGAATACCTTGATTATTTCCGCCACCGATGTCCCGGAGGTGGTCAGCGAGAGCCCGCTGACCTCGATTGAGCGGTTATCGGTGTCGAGGTGCGTTCCGCTCGCGGCAAGGTTGAGCGACAGGTCGCTCCCCGCGGCAAGGTCGGCCCTTACTGTGGCTGCCGCGAGCGAGCCGTCGACCGACAGCCGCTCTACCGCGGCCGCCATCGGCAGGTCGGCGAGCTTTGGCGCGAACGGGCCGAGGTCGGGGAGCCATATGGCGCTGCCGGGTGTGACGGCGATTTTCGCCGAAGCCTTCTTTAACTGTCCTCCAAGGTCCTTCAGCCCGTTGAGCGCGACGGAGAATGGCTCTATGCCCAGGCGGGAGTCTGGCAGGCGCAGTTCAAGGCGGCTCACGCGCAGGCCGTCGCCGCTGAGTTCCGCCGCGAGCTCCAGGTTGCTGAGCGAGAAACCCGACCGCTCGTCGAAGCCGAGGCGTTTCACCTCGCAGGCGAAGCCGTCGTCGCGCAGCCTGGGTAGCATTATGTCGGCCCTTAGTCCCCTGATCTTTATGTGGTTGGGGTCGAATCCCTCCCCGGCGGGTTCGGAAAGCACGTCGTAGCTCAGCGAGCAGGAGCGGAGGATCACGGTCGGCACCCGCAGGGAGAACCGCGTCGGGGGCCTGTTCTTCTCTTTGGGACCAAGGGCGTCGATAACGGGCTGTATGTTTAGCGGCGCGCCGGGGGCCTCGCGGTAGAGATTCCCCCGGAGGCCGGTTACGGCCACATAGTTTATGGTCCAGGTGTCGGAGCGCAACGCCCCGAGGAGGTCGACGCCGGCTCCTATGCTCCGTGCCGCCAGGGCGGTGTCGCCCGGGGCTGTCTCTATCACCACGTTGCCGAGCACCACCCGGTTGAACGGGATTATGTTCAGCCTCCCTATTGTGACTTTCGCGCCGAGCAGCTCCGACAGCTCCTTTTCGGCGGTGTCGGCCACGCGGCGCTGCACGCCGCTGAGCGAGAGGGCCACATAGAGTGCCGCCGGCACGACGAATACCATCACGATGGCCGTCACCAGCAAACTGCGAAACACTCTGTAAATCCACTTCGACATCGCGGCTTCTCTCTTGGTTGTATCAGCTGTCCTTTTGTTGCAACTTGCAAAGTTACAAATAAATTCGCGTCAATTCGCCCCAACGCGCACCGAAAGTGTCAGAGTGGCTGCCGCGACGGTCTCGGCCAATGTGTTCATCGCGAGGCAGAACTCCCGCGAGAGGGCGGTATGGCGCGTTTCTCGGTTAGGGGGAGCTATGATAAGCGGCCTGCCCGTGGAGCAAAGGTCGAAGTCCAGACCTGATGGTTTGAACCTTTCAGGGAATCCCTCGGGGATGATATGAATTATGGATGCCCCGGATTGCGAGGCCAGGTCGCGTATCTCTTTCTCGGGTTTACTTATAAATGGTGAAACCAGCACGCCTCTTCCCCGTATGACCTCTTCCCATTCCATTCTCCTGCGTTTGATTTCCTCGGGTGAGAATGTGCGACTGATTCTGACCGCGCTTTTCAGGCAATGGCGCAGCAGAAGCAGATTGCCATACAGGCTGTATTGTTTCCCGTTTATCGAGACAAGGCAGCGAGAATTGAAAAATTCAGGATGTGCTTGTTTCAGATATAGCCGTCTGGGATTGTCGGCGACATAGCGGTTGAAATTTTCGAGCTGCCCCTCCCGGTAAACGATTCTGTCGTTAAAGCCTTTGGAGAAAACCGAATGGTTGCCGTCCGGTAGCCGGATATTGGGGAAAGCCTCCTTGATGTCTGCGTCGCACAGCCGTTTGAATGAACCGACGATATGGCCGAGGTCGATATTGTTTTTTTCTTTCACGAAGATTACGAAATGGATATGGTCGGGCATGACGCAGCTGCTGAGTATGTCAACGAAACCATAGCGGCGGTGAAGCGCGGAGATTTGCCTTGCGATGATTTCTCCGACCGGCGTTAGGGCTGCCCGCGCTTCCACTCCCGCTCCGCTTTCGCTTCCCTCTATGCGCGAGAACTGCGGCGCGCCTTTTGTGGCGGTGATTGTCACCATATAGATCCGTCGCCCAAAGTAATCGTTCCATTCCGCCCGTGCGAGGTAGTCGGGGCGCTTGCGGCTTCGATAAGGTGGTGCTGGCATAGGGATTCAATGAAGTTGCTTGCAAGCGATTGATTGTAAAGCGATTCAGGCCGCTCGCCTGCGGCTCGCTCCACCAAACATTCGGTGGAATGGAGGGTAAAGAGAGGTGGGATAGTTGATGGAAAGGGGATGGAAAAGGGATGGAAAAGGGATGGAAAGGAGGATAGAAAGATGGGGAAGAAAGAGTGAGTGAATGTCGGGTGTAGTGAGCCGCAGGCGAGCGGCTTATCCTGGCTGTCGCTCGGTTTCAGGAATGGAGGCTGGGAGGGTGACGGGGCGCTTCCAGCGCTTGTGGGTCCAGAGCCAGAGGGAGGGGGAGGCGTTGATGTCGGCCTCGAGGAGGGAGGCGTAGGTGGCGGTGAGGGAGGCCTCGGTGAGGGCGGAGGCGTCGGGGGTGATGAGGCGTATGGCGACGCGGTAGTGGCCGCGCGAGGGCTTGGTCATCTGCCAGTAGAGCACGGGGGCCTTCATTCGACGGGCCACGGTGGCGGTGCCTGTGATGAAGGCTGTCGGATGGTTGAGGAACATGGTTACGTGGCCGGGGTCGCCGTGGCTCGGTTTCTGGTCGCTCATGAAGCCTGTGATGGTGGCCTTACCCTGTTTGCGCAGGCGCAGCAGGTCGAGGAACGCTATCTGCTTGGGAAGCGACCGCGCTCCGAAGCGAGAGCGTATTTTCAGCATCAGACGGTCGAACCATTGGTTGCGCAGCGGGCGGTAGATCTGGCAGAAGGCGACGTCAGCGTTGTCGCGGAGCGCGCTCCACAGGGGGAATGACGAGGCCCACTCCCAGTTGCCCATGTGCGAGAAGTAGGCTACCACGGCGCGGCCTTCCCGCAGGTATTCGTCGGCGATTTCCACTCCGTCGAACACCATTCGTCGGCGCATCTCCTTGTCGCTTATATGCAGGAGTTTGACGGTCTCAACGATGTAATCGGCGAAGTTGCGGTAGAATTGTCGCTCGATGCGGCGAAGCTCTCTTTCAGACTTGGCCGGGAACGACGCGGCGAGGTTGTGGCGCACCACTTTCCGGCGATAGCCCGTGGCAAGCAGTATGACGAAAAGGATGTCGCTCAGGCGGTAAAGGACCCACAGCGGCATGAACGCGAGGAGATGGAGCGCGCCCATGGCGGCTCCCTGCCAGATTCTGTCCGGTATGTCGCGGTATTTGCTCATAACCTGGATTCGATGTGGCCGATGAATTCGGGTTCTCCCCCGTTGCCGGTGGCGATTTCCGCGAGACGAACGGGCACGATATGGTTGTCGAGTGCGGCTGGCGCTCCTTCGACGGTGACGCGCAGATAGTTGTCGGTGAAGCCGGCCATCTGGTGCCCGGGCTTCGGATGCTCGAGCAGCACCGGGCGCGTCTGCCCGAGGAAGCGCGATGAGAAGTCGGCGAGTTTCCTTTCTGACAGTCGCATCAGCTCGGCCACGCGGTGCTGCTTTTCCTCGCGGGTGACCTGGTGGGGTATTTCGAGGGCCTTTGTGCCGGGGCGTTCGGAATAAGGGAAGACGTGCAGGCGGGTTATGTCGAGCGATTCGACAAACCGGAGGGAGCGCTCGAACTCCTCGCGGGTCTCCCCCCTGGCTCCGGCTATGATGTCGATTCCGATGAAGGCGTGTGGCATCGCCCGGCGTACGCGCGCTATCTTGTCGGCGAACAGGGCCGTGTCGTAGCGGCGGCGCATCAGCCGGAGCACCTCGTCGGAGCCGCATTGCAGGGGTATGTGGAAATGCGGCATGAAGGCCCGCGAGGATGCCGCGAAATCTATGATTTCGTCGGTCAGCAGGTCGGGTTCTATCGAGGATATGCGGTAGCGTTCGATTCCTTCCACGCGGTCGAGCGCCATGATGAGTCGCAGGAAATCCTCGCGGTTCTCAGGAGCGAGGCCGTCGGGGCCGCGCTTGCCGAAGTCGCCGATATTCACCCCTGTTATCACTATTTCGCGGCCACCGGCGGCGGCCGCGTCCTCGGCCTGGCGGACGAGGGACGCGATCGAGCCGGAACGCGAGCGGCCTCGCGCGGCTGGAATCGCGCAGTAGGTGCACCAGCAGTCGCAGCCGTCCTGCACTTTAAGGAAATAACGCGTGCGGTCTCCTCGGGAGCAGGATGGCGTGAAGTCGCGTATCTCTTTCGCGGCCGTTACCTCGCGCCGCGGCGCTCGGTCGGCGAGCCATTGTTCTATGTATTCGATGACGCGCCCCTTCTTGTCGTTTCCGGCCACGACGGCCACGCCGTCGAGCGAGGCGGCCTCCTCCGGCTTGAGCTGGGCGTAGCATCCGGTGAGTATGATGGCTGCTCCGGGATGGCGGCGGTGGAGCGAGCGCACCGTCTGGCGGCATTTCTTGTCGGCCTCCTCGGTGACGCTGCACGAGTTGATGAGGATTATGTCGGGCTGCTGTCCGGCCTTGGCGCGGACTATCCCGCGGGAGGCCAGTCCGGCGGCTATCGCCGAGGTCTCGGCGAAGTTGAGCTTGCACCCGAAGGTGTGGTACATGGCTGTCAGCGAGCCGAATGTGGTGTTGTCTGTCATCTGGCCGCCTGAGGTTTATTTCGTCTCGGAGATATATGAATCCTTGAAACCGAGGAAGTATAGCACGCCGTCGATGCCGATTGTGGAGATCGACTGCCCCGCGGTGGCTTTCACCTTGGGCTTGGCGTGGAACGCTATGCCGAGGCCGGCCGCGGAAAGCATGGGGAGGTCGTTGGCTCCGTCGCCCACGGCGATTGTCTGGGCGATGTTGACGTTCTCCACCTGGGCTATTAGTCGCAGCAGCTCGGCTTTGCGCTTGCCGTCGACCACGTCGCCGAGATAGCGGCCTGTAAGTTTTCCGTCCTCTACTTCCAGCTCGTTGGCGTAAACGTAGTCGAACCCGTATTTCTGTTTGAGGTAGTCGCCGAAGAATGTGAATCCGCCCGAAAGGATGGCGGTCTTGAACCCGGCGCGCTTGAGGACGGCCATTAGGCGGTCGACCCCCTCTGTGACCGGGAGCTTTTCGGCGATGTCGCGCATCACCGACGCGTCAAGTCCTTTCAGGAGCGCCACGCGCTCGCGGAAGCTCTCTGTGAAGTCGATTTCGCCGCGCATGGCGCGCTCGGTGATGGCCGCGACCTGTGCGCCCACTCCGGCCCGCTCTGCGAGCTGGTCGATGCACTCGGTCTGGATCAGGGTTGAGTCCATGTCGAAGCATATCAGGCGGCGGCAGCGGCGGAACATGGTGTCCTCCTGCAACGACACGTCGAATCCCTCGGCGGCGGAGATGTCGATAAACCGGCTCTGCATCTCGGACCGGTTGGCGGGGGTGCCGCGTACCGAGAACTCGATGCAGGCCTTTGTCTGGGGCAGGGTGCCCTCGCCGAGCGGCTGGCGCCCGGTGAGGCGCTGTATGGCGTCGATGTTGAGACCCTGCTGGGCGATCACTTCGGCTACCAGGGAGATGTGCCGGGCGGTGAGCCGCCGTCCGAGCAGGGTTATGATCCATCGGTTCTTGCCCTGCCGGCCTACCCACTGCTCGTATTCCTCGACCGTTATCGGTGTGAAGCGTATTTTCACCTGGAGGTCGTAGGCCTTGAACAGGAGGTCCTTCATTATGTCGCCGGAGCGTTCAGGGGTGGTCTGGAACAGTATTCCGAGCGAGAGCGTGTGGTGTATGTCGGCCTGGCCGATGTCGAGCACCATGGCGTCGTATCGCGCCAGGATTTCGGTGAGGGCGGCGGTCACTCCCGGGCGGTCGTGGCCCGAGATGTTTATGAGGATCAGTTCGGGGTTGTTCATGTGTCTGTCGTTCCGGGATCAGATATGCCCGGCGGCGTTATTTCAGTTTCAGTTTCTGCCCGGGCTGTATCTTGGCGTTTTTGCTCAGTCCGTTGGCTTTTTGGATGGCCTCTACGGTGGTGCCGTTCTTCTTGGCTATTTTCCAGAGAGTGTCGCCGTTGCGCACGGTATAGGGGCGTTGCTTTTTCTCTTTCTTCGCGTGGCGGGGCTGTTCTTTTTTAGGCTGTTCTTTTTTCGCGGGAGCCGCTTTCTGAACCTTGGCGGGGGCTTCGGTAGTGGTTTCCTTGGCGGCGGTGGTTGGCGCGGCAGCTCCCACGACTGTTCCGAGGCTGAGATTATCGTCGCCCTCCGCGGAGTTGTCGACAGCCGGGGCGTTTTCCTCTGGCGCGGGCGCTGCCTCGCCGGATGCTGCCTGGGCTACATCTTTGTCAGCGGCGGCAGTGTCGGCTGTGGGACTGGGAACCAGTAGGTTGTCGCCTTCGGGCGGAGTGTTGGCGGCTATTTCTTCCTGTGGGCGTGGCTGCCATACGCGCTCGGTGGTGACGACTTTCAGGCGGGCGCCGCGTTTCGGCTTGCGCACGCCGCCGTTGGCGTTGCGGAGCGAGCGGAGGCTGACGCCGTATTTCTTCGCTATGGAGGCCATTGTCTCCCCTTTGCGTACTTTGTGGTATTTCACCGTCTCTGAGATCACCCAGTCGCCGTCGCGTCCGGCGACGGCTCCCGCCGGGGCCTCGGTCGCGGGCTCCACGGCGTCGCGTCGGGCGTAGAGCGTCGCGTCATGCCCGGCTATCGCGTCCTCGCTCATGATGAAGGCGTAGACCTGGTGGGCGGGAAGCACCAGGGGGTATTCGCGGATGTCGCCGGGTATGATCTGCTTGCGGTATTGCGGGTTGAGGATTTTGAGCTCTTCGACAGGTATGTTGAGCACGTCGGCGATCTGCTGGAAATGTATGCGTTTCCTGACATGCACCGAGTCGGTCAGGATCGGACGCTTCGCGAGGGCCGGGGAGATGTTGTGCTTGTCGTAGTGGTTCATCACATACGTCGCGGCGATGAAACAGGGCACGTATCCGCGGGTCTCCTTTGGCAGATAGGGGTATATCGCCCAGAAGTCTTTCCTGGGGGCGTCGGCCGCGGCCGTGCCGTCGGGGAGGGGAGCGTCGGCCGCCTGTGCGCGCCTGAGAGCCTTGTTGACATTGCCCGGACCGCAGTTGTAGGCCGCTATCGCCAGCGACCAGTCGCCGTAGATGTCGTAGAGCTGTTTGAGGTAGGTGGTGGCGGCCTGCGAGGAGCGCACGGGGTCGCGGCGCTCGTCGACGAGGGTGTTGACCTCCATTCCCAGGCCGCGCGCCGTGGGGAGCATCAGCTGCCAGAGGCCTGTGGCTCCAGCCCGCGATACCGCGTCGGGGTCGAGGGCGCTCTCGATCACAGGCAGGTATTTCAGCTCTATTGGAAGACCCTTGCATTCCAGTTCCTGCTCGAAGATCGGCATATAGTAGAGGCTCATGCCGAGCATGCTTTCCACCAGGGAGCGCTTCTTGGATGTGTACAGGTTGATGTACGCGCGCACTATGGAGTTGAACGGCAGCTCTATCGTAGTCGGTATCGCTTGCAGACGGGCTATCAGTTCCTGGTCGGTCACCTCCACGTCGGGGCGCGAGTCCACGTCGCGGTCGAGGGCGGTGTAGGTGGTGAGGTACCAGTTTTCCATCAGGCGGCGGGTGTCAGTCTCGACACTTTCCGGGAAGACTATCGCCGAGTCTGCCGGGTGGTCTCCTAACGATAGCACCGTGGGCCTTGCCCACGACGTGACGGCCGCGGTGGCGGCGAGGGATGCGGCTATAAGGATTTTCCTTGCAAGATTCATTGGTTCAAAAATTTAAGGCCCATACAAGCCCCACCGACGGATATCGTTGCCGCCCGTCCTGCAAGAGGGCTGGCTGGACATCCATCGACAGGTCGGGGGATATGTCGAAATGCGACAGCGAGGCGTCGACGTAGGCGTCGACCATCGCCAGCAGGTAGACCCCGACCATGCATATGATGCAGAGGTCGCGGTTGCGCCGGAAATAGTTCTTCTTGGAGCGGAGCACCCGCTGGAGCCAGTTTTTGTCGATGTCCTCCTCCTTGACGTTGGGGGCGAAGAGGTCCATGTAGCTTTTCGACGAGGGGTCGTTGTCGAGCAGGTCGGCGTAGGCGCGGGTGTAGTCGGTCAGCATCGTGTTGTTCCAGCTGACGGCGTAGCCCAGACCCATATATCCCCCTACGATGATCGGGAGCTTCCAGTAGCGCCGGTTGTAGATCTGCCCCAGGCCGGGGAATAGGGCCGAGAGCCATACGGCCCGGGTGGGGTTGGGGGTGAACTCTACTTCGCGGCGCACCCATTCGTCGGGCTTGGCGTTTGCCGCCGCGGCCACGGAGTCGGCGACCATGGCTTCCCCCGGCGTGAGGTCGGGAATAGGTTCCGGCATGAGGTCGGCCACGGGGATCGTGTCGGCTGCCACTACTTGCAGGGAATCTCCGATGGAGCGCACCTCGTCGGTGACGACTTCCGAACCTTCGGGCACCGGCGCTCCGACATATATAGAGTCGGGCATCGACGCCGCGGGAAGCTGCCTGGCATGCCGCGCCACGCCGTGTCCTCCGGGCGCCGCGGGGTTCGGACTGGCGGATGGCGGCGCGGGCGCCTCGGTCGGCTTTTCCGCGTGGCTATGGTGCTGGCCGGCATCCTGTGCCGACACCTCGGGCGCTCCTACTGCCGGAAGGAGCGCGGCGAGCCACACGGCGGCCGCCATCAGTTTCTTTGTCAGTTGGCTGAACCTCATAATCCTTTGGCGCGTCGAACCTGTTCAACGCGCAATGAACCGCAAATTTAGCCATTTTCGCCAAGTCTGCCAAATCCGCCCTCTCCTTTAACGCTCGTTAGCCAACCCGCGGCGGCTTTCGTCAGCAGACTTCGATATTATGGCATTTTTTCGGATCCGGGTTCTTGTTCGGGGTGCCGTCCCAATAGTATTCGCCCAAATGCGTGCCTTTGTGGTTGTGAAGCTCGAAGAATATCTCGGGCTTTTCGAAATCGACACTGAGATAGGCGGTCTTACGAAATTTGGCGGATCGGTATATCCGTCGGTATGAGCCGTCGGTCTTGTTCAGCTTGGTCACCACTTCGTCATATTCCCATCCGTTCAGCAGCGCGATTGTGTCGGCTCCCTCGCATAAAATGGGAATTTTCTCATCGGGATGCGCTTTGATGGTTTTCAGACGCGTCTCAAAGGATTTGTGGTAAAGGCGGGTGGCTTCGGTGTTCCATATCGGGGTGACGGTGGGGTCGAACTGCTTGCAATCATTGCTGGTGACAAACGCGGAAATGTCAAGCTCCTGGTCGTAGTCGTAAATGTTGGCGATTTTTGCCTCACGGCCATCCTTGATGCCTGTGATCGTTTCTGTGGCAAACACGGGGTTGAACGTGAAGCTTATCGCCGGGCGCGACTGGTAGTGGGCGTTGCCTAATAATACGGAAGCGCGCTGTGTGGGAGGATGTGAAAATATGTGGCTGCCGTCAATCTGCTGCCTGTTGACAAAGTAGTTGCGGAGCTGTAACAGCAGGTTGCGATGGTCGTTCCCGAACTCTCCGCGGTAGAAACATTCAGCCACAAGCGTGTCGCAAAGTTTTAGCGCCTTGAAGTCCCCTGTTATCACGATCAGGCTCGCCCCGATGGATTTCAGCTTGTCAGCAATTAGGAAAAACGTGTTTACGTTGCTGAAATTTTTGACAAGTGGGGCCGCCGGGTCGCCGCACGAGAGATCGTTGAGGTAAACAACCATGCCGGTCAGAAGATTATGTCGCGCAGGGCGTTTTCCCACTCGTCGAAGAACCCGGCGGGCCATTTGTCGAGCGAGCCGTCGGCCCGCAGGGATATTTCGGTCGCGGTATGGTCGCCGTCGGTATCCTCGATGAAATGGATGGCGACATTTTCCGGCTCTATGACGCGCTTTTTGGCCGCGACCCTGACACCGTTTAGCAGGTGGTCGCTGTGGGTCTCTATGAGTATCTGCGCTCCTCCTTGCGCGGCTGTGGCGAGAAACTCGCCCATGCGTAGCTGGGCCTTGGGGTGGAGGTGCGCTTCGGGGTTTTCCACAATGATGAGCGAACCGGGCTCCGCGGTCAGCACACCCAGTATTATGGGGAGGATGTAGGTGTTTCCGAACGCCATGTTCAGCGCTGAGACCGGGCCGGAGGACGGGGTGTTGAATGTCAGCGTGGCTTTGCCGCCCGAGGGGTTGCCGTCGGCGTTGACGGCAACGCTTGAGCCCATGATGTATGATGTCCAGGCGTTGACGTTGGCCGGCACGCCGCTTTTGCCGTCGCGTTTTAGCGCCTCGATTTTGACATCCTCGTTATGGTCCAGGGCCTCTTGCAGCCGGAACACCGTGCGGTGCCCCGTGCGGTCGCCCAGGCGGCTGTCGTTGGGGTCGGTGTTCCCTTTTAGGTACTCGGGCTGCGGTGTCAGGCGGTTGGCGTTGAGATACAGGAATCCGTCGCCGAACAGCGGCGCCCGGCGCAGCGCGTCGGTGATGTTGTCCGAAGTGACGCAGGCCGGTTGCTTGTCGGCTTGCGAGGCGTCCGGTATTTCCGCGAAAAAGTCCTCTTCCAGGGTGTCGTCGCAGACCGTTATCCTGACATTCGCGGTATCGCTCCCCGCGAACCACGCTTGTTCGGAGCTGACGAGGTTCACCAGTTTGTCGTCGAGCCGCAGGGTGTCGACGGACTCTCTGCCGGCGGCGCTCTGCCGCAGAAGCAGGAGTGCCTGGATGACGCTCGACTTGCCGGCGGCGTTTCCTCCGGCGACAATCGTCAGCGGGCGTATGCGGAGCGCCACCTGCTCGAAACATTTGAAATTGGTCAGCTCTATGTTGCGTATCATCTTGTCAGGTAGTCGTATATGGCGCTTGACTTACGGGCGTAATCGCGGTAAAGGAATCCGGCGCCTCTTCCAAGACAGCTTTTCCAGGCTGTTTTGAAACGATTTGTGAAATCGGGAGCTGGCAGACGGCCCCTGTCGGCGGCGATAAGCGTGAGAATAATGGTGAATATCGCGGATTTCTTGTCAGTCCAAAGATAGGTGTTGTCATCGTCGTCGACAACTGCTGCCGCGAAGTTCGCGATGTCTGGCATAAGATCGTATACCACCCGCGCTCTCAAACGGATGTATGTCCGTATCGCCTCGTATCGTTCGAGCATCATACACTCAAAGATGTCGAACCGCATTTCTTCCAGCTGGAGGATTTTGTTGAAACGGGCGGTCTTGAACCTTTCGGCGAAGAACAACGCTATCATGGACTGCCATAACCTGTGCGCGTCAGTAACATCCGATTGAGATGCCTGTTCCAGCAGGTCGGAGAAATCTTCGGGGTAAATCGCTTCCGCGCATCCCCACAATTCGCTGCTCTTGCCGATTTTAAGCAGTGAGGCGCTGTAAATCGACAATCGGTAAATATCTGTGGCGCCGGGGTTTACTATTGTGGCGATAAGCTCGAGGTTGAGGAGGCGGCTTCGTAACCTCAAAGGCAGTTGGTCAAAATGACAATTATACTCGCCCCATTCAAAATTGGTGCCGGTGAGCCGATACAGGCCGTTGAGATAATCGTAGATAGCGGATATGAGTTCTGCTCCATCCGCGATGTGCCAGGTGGGATTCGCGCCGTCGATTGTTATCGATCCTGGTGGCAGTCCCAGGAGCAGGCTTTCGATTATGCGCGACTTGGCCGCCAGCGTCCAGCGTTTGAACGGCCTGCCTCCGATGAACCGCAGCTTGCCGGAATCAAGCATATCGGCGAGTTCCGACACCCTGAACACGCGGGTACGGAACATGGCGCCGCTGACATCAATCTCGCGCCGCTGCCTGTCTATCGATTCCTCAAGCCGGTCGTCTATCATAAGATTATCGCAAAGTTAATAATTTATTTGTTCGCGGGACGCAACTTTTGACGGTATATTCGCGTCTGAGAGGAAGAAACAGTCATTAACGCATTATGAAACTAATGAAGAGATTTTGGTTTGGCGGGGTGATAGGCGCCGCGGCATGCGCTTTCTGCGGAGCGATAATGGCGGCGGAGGAGATGCCAGTGCTTCGTTCGGGAGGATACGAGCTGAGCGTGTGGCGCGACGGCGACCGCAAGCATGCCGACAAGGGGACGGCCGACCCTTCGCTGCGGCCCGACGAGTTCAGGACGACGGCCGCGAGCGTGACTGTCGCTTCCGACCGCGACACGCTGACGCTCAAGCCGGCGGTGTGGGAAAGCGTTGATTTCGTGGTAGTCACCGAGAAAGGTGATTCGGCGTTCATGCGCGTCACCCGCGAGTCGGCTAATCCTTTCGAGGAGCCGTCGCCAGTGATGAGGAAAATCGCGCCGTCTGGTCTTCTTAGCCGGGAGCAGGCCGAGTTCGACATCCGCGCGCTTGTCTACGGCCTGAGCGAGATCCACCCCGACATATATTCGGTATGCGAACAGGCGGTGTTCCACCGGGCGGTCAACGATGCCGTAAAGGGGCTGCCTGATTCGATAAGCATCCCGGAACTGTATCTTGTGGCGGCCCCGCTGGTGGCGATGATCGGCGACGGCCACACCAACCTCGGTTTCCCTTTCAACGACGTGTTCACCCCGGAGCTGCCCCGCCGCCCGTACCATATTGAAATCCTGGGCGACCGTTCCATGCGCTGTGTGGCGAGCCTTGACGACAGGATTCCCGCCGGTTCGGAGATCGTGGCCGTGAACGGCCGGAGCCGCGACGAGATTCTCGACTCGATGCTGCCGTATGTGGCCGGCGAGCGCGAGCATTTCCGCCTGGCGCGTCTCGACGGTGTTTATTCGGGCCTTGACTACCTGCTATATCCAGCCGACAGCTATACGGTCGAGTTCCGTCGTCCGGGCGCGAAAAAGACCGAGGTGGTCACTTGTCCCGCGATAACGAATGACGAGCTTTTGAAGCGCTGTCCCGACCCACGTAAAAACCGGAAAAGGAAACCCGATTACACATACCGGATTGATGGGAAAGAGGGTGTGGCCGTGATGGACTTCCGCTCGTTCCGCGATCAGGAGCGCATGGGGCAGTTTGCCGACTCGATGTTCCGCGAGCTCCGCGAGAAGAATATCCGCGACCTGGTGATCGACATCCGCGAAAACGGCGGTGGCAACAGCAATGTGGGCGATTCGCTTCTGCGATATATTTCGCCGATACCATACATTCAGTTCGACAAGTCGCTTGTGCGCGTCACTCCGCTGTCGGCCAGGATGATGCGCCACGACGCTACGCCGGGGCTGTATTTCTTCGAGGCTGATTCGGCGGAGTATGTAATGCCCCGCACACCCGCTGAGGGGCATTACGACGGCCGCGTGTGGCTGCTGACCTCCAACTACACGTTCTCGTCTGCCGCGGATTTCTCCTGGGCGTTCAAAGAGACCGGTTGCGGAACCGTGATAGGGGAGGAGACCGGCGGAATGAACGTGTGCTACGGCGACATACTTTCCTACCGCATGCCGGTGTCGCGTCTGCGGGCTTCGGTTTCCTACAAGCGTTTCTGGCAGTTCCGCGCCGACGAGAACGACATCCACGGCACGCTGCCCGACGTGGCAGTCCCCGCGGCCGACGCGCTCGACACCGCCCTGCGCCTGATCCGCGGAAGCCGCGAGTGACGCCGAGGTTGGATAAATGTCGGAGACATTTGCCAAAACTCTATTTTCAACCTCTAAATCCAATTATATCAGGAATTTGTTGTATCTTTGTAATCAGAAACCAAAACTTCCCTACAATGGCACGACCCATCAAAGAAACCCCCATTCTGTACGGTTCTGATGCCCGTCGTTTCGAGGAGAGAATGAAGAATCCGCCAAAGGTATCTCCTGAGAAAAGAGCGCAGATCCGCAAGTCATATGAAATCAGCATGAAAATGCTTGTGAAATAATATGACGCGAGAAGAATATCAAGAGCGTTTCCGTATTCGCCGTTTAAGCCCTGGCGACAACATTGCGGAATTTGATTGTGCTGATGAGGATTTAAATGATTTCCTGCTAAATGAATCAGGCCTTTATCGCAACGCGCTGTTGGCTGTCACATATGTTCTGGAGGATAAAAAGACGGCTCAAATAGACGCGTATTTCAGCCTGTCAAACGATAAGGTTTCAATTTCTGATTTTGAAAGTAAAACCGAGTTCAACCGTTTTCGCAAAAACAAATTCGTTAACGAGAAAAGGTTAAGAAGTTATCCGGCGATTAAAATCGGGCGTTTGGCAATCTCAAAGGCTGCCCAACATCAGTCAATCGGCACATATCTTCTTGAATTTATCGAAGATTATTTCGTTGTTGACAATAAATCCGGATGCCGTTTTGTCACAGTTGACGCATATGTTGACGCAATACCCTTTTATATTAAGAACAATTACCAGTTTCTGAATAACGATGACGAAGACAAGCGTACCAGGGTGATGTATTTCGATTTGGCATCGTTATTATAATTCATTTCAAAGCGTGTCGCTGTTTTGGCCGGGTTGGTCAGTTGTGGCGGACAAGGACACCGTCCTCGAAGATGAGGTAGCGGCCGTCGGGGTACGACCATCGCTCGTAGGCGGTGGAGTGGGAGTGGCCGCGGTCGATTTCGGAGGTCGGGCCCAGCGCCAGGCGCGCCTCGGCGCGGGTCATGCCGTTGGTTATTTTGGAATCGCAGATCAGAGCCCAGTGCTCGTCGGTGATTTCGGGGTGGCGTGAGCGCGGGTCGGTGAATGAGAAAAGCGCGTCGAAACCGCGCGAGGCGGAAGCCCCGGCGCTCATCAGCAGCTCGCCCCGAGTTCCGTCGGCGGTGGCGAACCTGACCCTGAGGGGGTGCGTTGCGCTACCCGGGAGCACTCTCTCGATTGTCACCGGGATGAATTTGCGTCCGCGGGTGTAGGATCCGTCATCGGGGTTGTTCCACAGGTTTGTGCGCAGGTATAATTCGCGGCCGGCAAGCGCCCGGTCTGCTTCTTCGACAGACCGCAGGTCGATCAGGAAGGGGATTTCGGGAGGTGTGTCCCTCCCCATCAGGGTTTCAAGCGGGACGGCTGAGTTGTTTACGAGGGTGTCGCCTCCCGGCGTGGCGAAAAGGAATTCCGCCACGGAGTCGCCGAGCACCCATACGCGTTCCCTTGCCCCGAGGTAGCGGAGTTCTGTGCCTGACGTGATGGAGGGGTTGCCGGCGAACCCCTTTCCCGCCTGGGGGCCGACGGCCATGAAGCTGTCGCCCGCGCGCCACCGCGACAACGGGCGCGGCTGGAAAGTAGCCGCGAGGCGCTGCTCTTCGGATGTGGCGGCGTTCTGCCGCTCGACATCCTTGTAGGTTATTTTCGGGGTTGATTCCACGCCTGTGAAGCACCCGGTGAGCAGCAGGGCGGTCATGGCGCGGAGGAGTATGTGTCTTGTTCGGAGAACTGTCATTTCTTGTGGCGGCGCCGCGCCCTTAGCAGGTTGAGACGCAGCAGGTAGATGCAGATTAGTGTGATGGCTATCCCGCCGAAGTATAAAGTGCCCGAAATGCCTCCGGCGCGGTAGTTTGACCATCCCATGACGGCCATCACTGCCAAGTAGACGAGCAGCAGGGCGGGAATGATGACCGGACGGGTCAGAAATCTGTTCTTCATTCTGTCGGTTCCTGCGGTTTTTCGCGGGAGGTTTTCGGTTTCGCGGTTTTTTTTGCCCGCGGTTTCGTGGTTTTTGGCGTTTTTGCCGCGGCTTTTTTTGTGGCGGCGCCGGCTTTCGCGGGGATGTCCCCTGTGTCGGTGGTTTTCTTCGCGCGGCGCGTGGTCTTGGCTGTCCTGGTCGCTTTGGCCTTTTCGGCGGGAGCCTTGTCGGTCTTTGCGGCGCTTTTCCGTCGCCGGGGCCTGGGGGCTTTCTCATGCTTGGGATTCTCGGCCACGGTCACGGTGCCGTCGGCGTTGGTCTCGACGCGGACTCCGACGCTGCGTTGCAGGGCCTCGGCGGTCTCGTCGTCTATGACATAGGGGCAAGCGTCGGGGTCGAAGCCCCCTGCCGCGAGATGGTTGTAGAGCTTCAGGCACGCCCAGGCGTCGAGGGCGGCGTAGCTCTGCTGCGAGGGGGTGAGGCTGGGAGCTTCCCAGTTTGTGAGGCGCTGTGTCTTTGAGATTTTCTCGTTGAAAACCACGCCGTAGATTTTCTGCAGGCTGTTGTCGGCGATGCGGAACTGCTTTACGTAGGTCTGCAGCTCGACGAATCCCTCCGGTTTGAATTCCTTGAATTCAGGCAGTCGCTGGAGCGAGTGGAAGTCATCCTTGACCGAGAGGCCTATTTTCTGTATGGCGGGGTTCTCGAACAGCCTTGCCAGCCCGTCGAGCGAGCCGATCATTTTCAGCCGGAAGAGGAAGCACTCGTCGTAGGTCGAGAGCTGCACGAGCGACACCTTGTAGTGCTGGTCCTTGCGGAAGCTGGGGCGCGTCTCCGTGTCGAAGCCGATCTGGGCGAGCTTGTTGAGGTAGATGAGCGCGTCGCGGGCCTTTGCCGCGGAATCGACCAGCACCACCTTCCCCGGGAAACGTATCTCGGGGAGCGCGGCGAGCTGCTCTTTGGAAATTCCTAACATAGGCGCGAAATTACGAATTTTTTCTCTAATTTTGCCCCCGATGGAACAGCGATTTGACAGAAGGGAGATATTTAACCGCGCCAGCCTCCTGCTGGGCGACGAGGCGCTCGAACGGCTTGCCGGGGCGCGCGCGGCGGTGTTCGGCATAGGCGGTGTGGGGAGTTGGGCCGCTGAGGCTCTGGCGCGCACCGGCGTCGGGTCGCTGACGCTCGTCGACGCTGACCGGGTGAGCGTCACCAACATCAACCGCCAGGCCCCCGCCACAGCGCTGACTGTCGGGGAGCCGAAAGTGGAAGCGATGGCGCGCCGCCTGCTGGAAATAAACCCGGGCCTGGAACTCGAACTTGTCAACGGGCGTTACACCGCGGAAACCGCCGACGGCTTCGACCTCGGCGCTTACGACGCGGTGATTGACGCTATCGATTCCCTGGCCGACAAGGCGCTCCTTATCATGCGGGCAACCGAGGCCGCGGCCTCGTGCCCGGAGCGTCCCCGCCGGCCGTTGTTCGTCAGTTCGATGGGCGCCGCCCTGAAGCTCGACCCTGCTAAAATCTCGGTCGCCGAATTCTGGAAAGTCAGCGGCTGCCCCCTGGCCGCCGCGTTGCGGCGCCGCTTCAAGAAGAGCGGCCGGTTCCCGGCCCGCAAGTTCCAGTGCGTCTATTCCCCCGAACTCCTCGCGAACAGGGGAGCCGCCCAGGCCGCCGACGGCTTGATGACCTACGGCAAAGCCGCCGTCAACGGCTCCCTCTGCCACGTCACCGCAATCTTCGGCATGACCCTCGCCGGCCTCGTCGTCGAGCGCCTCGTCTCGGATTCATGACAGATGCCGCCCGACGAACAGGTGTCGAATAACAAATTTTAGGGTATATGGAAATTTGCATAATTATTCATTTTGCGCCCACCTCTTAAAAATAAATATTTATGCAAAATTAAGAAATGTGTTAAAATATTTGCATTTAAGCGAAGTGCGCGCTATCTTTGCAAAATCAATTGTATCTCATTAGTTGTTATGCTCTCTTTGGAGATAAGGATTGTGTTTAACTAAGAGTTACTTTGAAAACACATTAATCAATCAATATGCTTATGAATATCAAGGTTTTATTCTTTGCGGTTTGTTCAATCCTCATAACTTCGTTTGCGACTATGGATGCGATTCCCGTTGGCACGGATGAGGAGAAAGCGAAAGAGCAGATGTTACAATCTTTAAAGCCTCTATATGGTCAGAAGGCGTACTACTACTGGGTAGAAGGTGGAATCGCAAAAGACTGGGCGATTTTCGTAAATCCAGATAAAAATAAAGGCTGGGGACACGAATGTTACTTGGCGAGAAGACAAAAGGCGACTCCAATGGATCCAACTCTAAAAGTAATATTGAAGGATACCTTGATGTTTCCACCCGATGTGAGGATGACAGAGTTGTCAGTTCCTGATTTGCCTGAGAATGAAATGGAGCAATACTTCGGTTATTTTTTGAGAATTTGTTAACGGCTCCGAGGAGCCAAGTGT
>CAJTRT010000021.1 GCA_910579105.1 uncultured Muribaculaceae bacterium
CGGCGTTACCGACGCCATACGCAGCCGCATCAACGATAAGTACGGCGTTGACATAGACAATGCCATACGCAAGGAGGCCAACCGCCGCACACAGGCAGAGCAGACCGCCATTGATGAGTATCTTGATGAACTCATTCCCCAAAAAGCCAAAGAGCATAACCCTGTCGAAGATGCCTATGTCAAGGACATCTCCAATCAGAAGCTTTTGACCGATGAGGCCGAACCGAGAACTCCATTCGATGAGGAAAGCCCGGTTGACCCTCGTTTCGATGCAGAGCAGACCGGTCCCGATTTCGACCCCCATGCTGTAGAGAACGGAGAGCAGCCTATTGGCCGCGCCGTGATGAAATACAAAGACCGGCAGGTAGAGGTGTTGAACGGTCGTGTCGTGATGATGGAGGACGGCACGATGGTCGACAACGAGCGCAGCGACAAATCCATTGTCATTCGCGACATAGCAACCGGGGAGATTGAGATGGTATCGCCGGAGGCAATCCTATCATATGAGAACTATGCGCCCGAAGTTACTGCAACTCCTTTGGAAGATATTGCGACCCCAATTTCAGACAACACGCCCGAACAATCAAAGTACACCTCCGGGCAAATAACCATTCGCGACTCTGATGGCTCTGAATCTCGAGGCTTCCTTACAGGCTATGTTGAAGATGGCAAGCATGAGTATTATGTGGAGGGCGACTTAAAGCACCTTCATTATGCCACAGAGCATGAACTCGACAACATCCTCGCTGACTATAAGCCGGACGAGCCGACCCATGCCCCTGCCGAAAGCCCGGCAGAAGCTACAACTCCAGATAAACCAATAGCTAATACCGAGGATTACGATAAAGGCTACCAAGCGGCCCTTGAAGAAACCAAATTACTTGACGATGCGCAGCTCTCGACAAGAATTGAAGATTTTCGCGGTTATGGCAGTTTGACCGACCTCGGACGCGGAATGCTCGAAGCATACGAGTATGAACAGCAGCGCAGGGCAATGCAGACCCAACCCGATGCCGTTCCCACAACGTCCGAAGGTGTTCCCAATATTCCCGAAACACCTCAAAAGCCTACGGAATCCGTTCCCGAATCAGCAGAAATCGTTCCCAATCCTGCGGAAAGTGTAGAAAACATACAGCAACCCGCCGCTGAACTGACACCACTCCAACGCATACCGCGTGATGAAAAGGGCGAGCCGGTATTTGAACAGGCCGATAGCCCCGAAACCGCATGGGACGCGCTTGTGGAATTTAGCGAGGGTGACAAGGCCACCGCAAAGGAGATTGCCGATGCGATGGCCGAGGAGAAGCGTAAAACTTTTGAGAAAGTCCAAAAGCAGAAACCCAAAGGCAAAACGCCCACCGAAATACTCGCATCCAAGAAAGCCATTGCCGCCGAACTCGCTATGGCAGAGGCCGAGTATAACCATTGGCAGAGGATGGCCGGTGTCGAACAGTCGCGCGAGATGGTTATCCGCTCTCAACAGGAGGCGCAGATGCGTAAACTTGCCGCTGAACGTGCCGAACAGGAGAAAGCGGCGAAAGCAGCTAAAGCGGAGGCCGAGCGTATAGAGCGTGAGGCATTGGAGGGCATACCCGAATGGCACATGGACACACCAGAAAATGCCCGCGCAAGAGGTAACCGTAGATTCTCCGGCCAGCTCTACACAAGACAGGAGCCTGTGCAGGGTGTCGTAGGTAAAGAGGTCGATGTGAAATTCTCGCAGAATGACCTCCCGAAAGGGCGTGTGGCCGTCATTGAGGCTGACCGGCTCCAACCCTCGCATGTGCAGGGCCAGCGCAACCCGATGTTCTTTATTGACGAGGCACAGCCGAAAAACCGCGCCGAAGCCGTGTCTGTCTATGCAGCCAAAGAGATAGCAGAGAAAATCCGTCCCGAAGAAATCACCGGGAGAGCAACCGCCTATACTGGCGCACCGACCATCAATCCTCGCGGTGAGGTCATACAGGGCAACAACCGCTCTGATGCTCTGCGCTACTTGTGGGCGAATAATCTGACGGAACAGCAGACGGCTTACAAACAATATCTCCTTGACAATGCCGAGGCTTTAGGCTTAGACCCCGAAGCAGTCAGCACCATGCAACAGCCCGTCCTCGTCAATATGCTCAATGTTGACGATGCAGAGGCTATCCGTCTTGGTCAGATGACCGCCCAGGACACCGAAAGCGGCGGCATCGAGCGTATCAAGCCTAAGAACGTGGCACAGAAACTTGGGGAGAATATGCGGATATTCGCCAACCGCTTGCTTAATGGCAACGAGGATGCGACTTTCGGGCAGTTGGTGGATAACAACGGAGCGGAGGTGCTGAAATGGATGAACCAGACCGGAGCCATTTCCAATACCCAGTATCAATCGGCATTTGACACCAAAGGCAATCTGACTGCCGAGGCGAAGAACGATTTGCAGAAAGTTCTGTATCAAGCCGTGTTCAAGGGCGGCTCTCAGCAGTTGGAGGAACTTTTTGACAAGTTGCCATCAAAGGCTCAACGCGCTATACTCGGTACGGCATTCCGTGATATGGATTCTCCCTTTGCAGGTCAGATGCTGCCCGAAATACAGGCATCTATCGCGGCGTATAGCCAACTTATGAACGACCCGACATTCGCCAATGCCAAGAAACTGGAAGAGGTTTTGAGGGCTGTAGAGGCTTTCAAGCAGGCATTCGCGCTTGATGACAGGTTTGAACAATACATGCCGGCCGATAATTTTAGTAACTTTGCACTGCATCTCGCAGGATTATACAAAGCGGCCGACATATCGCAGACCACTCTCGCGTCATATTTCAATCAGATGTATGACCTCGCGCAGGGCAAGAAGGCGGCCACACTCTTTGAGGAGGCCGACACAACCGAGTATCCCCTTGCGGATGTAATCAGACAAGTATTAGAAATCGAATATCAACCGGCAAAGAATGGAAACAACGATGTCGCCAATGGAGGCTCTGATGTGGCTCTCCGTAATCAAGTCGGCCAAGGCGGGGAACTCCGAGGCCATGAACCACCTGCAGACCGAGAACAAAATCCGGCAGGAACAGAACCGTCCGACCGTGGAGCAGGAACTTCAGATGATAGCAGCACAGCAGGAGTCGAGGCAGTAGCGGTTGATGCGCATCAATCCACGGAGACCCCCCCGACAACGATACAGGCCGCAGTCGAGGCAGCATCTGCCGAGGTGGATACCGAGCCGACTCCGGCGCAAGCTGAGGCTGGAAACTACAAGAAAGGCCATATTACTATTGGCGAGTTTGACATAACCATCGAGAATCCTGCGGGCAGTATCCGTAAAGGTGTTGATGCAGATGGCAAGGAATGGAATACCACCATGGCCAACACCTACGGATACATAAAAGGCACTGAGGGTGTGGACGGTGACCATATAGATGTGTTCCTGCATGAAAATATGGATATGTGGAATGGTCGCAATGTGTTTGTCGTAGACCAGACAAACACAGACGGCACTTTCGATGAGCATAAGGTTATGCTTGGCTTCAACGACAAGGACGAAGCTATGAATGCCTACCTTGCCAACTATGATGCCACATGGGGACAGACACATCCCGGATTACGCATTTCCGAAACGAATGTTGAAGATTTCAACAAATGGGTACAGTCGAGCCACCGCAAGACCAAACCGTTTGCCGATTATTCCACCGTCAGCAAAATCACAGACGAAACTCCTGTAGCGCAACCGTCACAACCTGCTGCTATCACCGGCGATGGTTATAAAGTCGAGCCTAAGCCCTACACCAACAGGCAGGGAAATACGCTCGACACATACCTCGTGACCTTTGAGCGCGATTTCTCCAAAGAAGAGATGTCGGCCTTACGCGCCAAAGCAAAGGCTCTCAAAGGTTGGTATGACCGTGAAACGCGCGGATGGATGCTCCGTGGCGCGGACGATGCCAAAGCCTTTGCCGAGGAGATTGTCGGCAAGAGCGAAGATGATGTTGCAGACGATGCCCCGCTCTCTATGGCCGATATGAAGCATGAAGAGCCTACCGTCAAAAAAGTAGATGTTGGCGGCGTGTTTGATGAGCTGAAAACCAAAGGTGAGACAAAACTCTCAGACCATACAGAGCCGGTCCCGGAGCAGCCCAAGCCGAAGAAACGCCATTGGGTAAGTGATGAGGATGCGGCAGAGTTTGACAACCTCAGCAATGGCCTCCGTTCGCACCTCGGCGTGGATAACGACATGGCCGAAGAGCCAACAGGCGGATACGGCCGGCCGCAGCCCAAGCAGATGGATGCAGAAGTGCTTCGCCTCGGTACGCGCATGACTTACTTGATGATGAAAGGCGGTCTGCGCAAATTCTCCGACTATGCGGAGGCAATGGTTGACGAGGTAGGCGATGCTATCCGTCCTCATCTTAAATCCCTCTATGCCGCCGCGCAGAACATGGAGGAAGTGATGCAGCTTGGCTGGGATGATGAAATGGACGATAGAAAGACCGTCAAGGCTTTTGATGTCTACAACTTCGACAAACCCGGTGCCAAAGATATTGTCGCAACCGCGCAGCATGTTGTTGATGAGAATCAATCTCAGCAACAGACTGAAGAAATAATCCAATCACTCAAAGACCAACGCAATGAGCAACGAAAGAAAGAGGCTGACGAAACATCAGCAGATACTCAAATTATTATCGACAAAGCAGAGGATGTTGCAAGCAAAGTCGAAAGTCAACTCGAAGCTGCAACAACTGAGCGCGATGCCGAAAGACTCTCTCAAGACCTCGACAAAGAGATAGAGGCCGTCAACGAGCAACTCGCCCTCCTCGGCTACTACGAGTATGAAGAGGACGATTCCAAATTCCATGAGAGCTACGGCTATATGCTGACAGCCGAGAAAAAGGCTGTTGCTGACGCAACCAAACTTGCAAAGCAGATAGCAAAAGACCTCGGACTCGACACCAAGGTCACAAGTGCCACCACACCACTGGGGCGAAAGAGCGTCAAGAAGGAAGCAACGGTGAGGTCAGACCTCTCACCTACAGGCGGAGAGATAAGCATCCGTCTGCCACTCAACGATGGCAGAGAACTCCTGTTGCGTGTCGGCCTCGACCCAGTGGCGGAGAAAGGCGCTCGCAGAGGCGGAGACAACCTACAGGTATCACGTCTGTTGTACCGCGTCGAATGGCCCGATGCGAAAGGTCAAACATCGTTTGAACGCCTCGGACGCAATTGTTGGGCAGAACCCAATGCCACATACGATGAGTTGCTGACTGCAATTCGCCGCGAGGTGCGCAATTCCCTCCCCGATGAAGAGGTACGTCCGGCAACGCCGCTGACACCCCACCCCGGAGAAGATTACGTTGCCATGGCCGAGAGAGTCGCGAAAAACAACAAGACGAAGCAGCCGACCATTCAGCCAAAGCTGGCAATGGGCGACTTATTCGGTGGATTCTTTGCCTGGCAAAGCGTTTCCAACGATAAGTCCGGCACGCCCGAAGCCAAGGCAGGACACGCGAATGGACGGGAGGGGCAACAAAAAACGCAGATGAAACAATCGGCTTCTTCCCTAAGCGGGCAGGACTTAACCACAAGCTCCACAACTGAATCATCCGCCAATAAAATGTCATCCGGCAATGAACGGCAGGACTTAACCACTACGATCCTTTCAAAGCTGGATGACGGCACAAAAGTAAGCATTTCAAAGGAAACCGCCAAAAGGAATTTAGAGGAGGTAGGCCGGCGTTTCGGGGGTCAACGTTCCACTAAAAACTTCATAGCCGCACTTTCACAAGCGTTGGGATTGCCAGATGGCCAACATCGGCAGAGCTTTTATTTTGATTTCCAAAATAACGAAGGTAGCGGGCTAACACTGAGATTGAGCAATCACAATGTGAACGCAGACAATATCAGCGGAGACAGGCAGGAAATCAGTATCGTGATCAAGTCACGCAGACATCCGAACAGATTTTTCGCTTCACAGGATGCAAATGTCACGGAATATGTCTATTTTAGAGAATCCATTCTTAATGGAGACGGACAAACCCTGAGGCAGATTGCCTATGACCTGTCTGATATGCTTGACACAGGCAGATTCGCAGATAGGAGCGGAATGGCCATTATCAATGTCTCACCAAAAGAAAAAACCTCAGATGAGAGAACTGACGTACAAGCTCGCCCCGAAGGAACCGGGCGAGGGAGACAGCAACCGCGACCTGATGAACCGTTGGGAACGGGCGCAGAACATGAAGATGAGCGAGCTGACGGACGAGGAATGGCTCGACGTAGCAGAGTGCATACTGTGCCTGACACCGAGCGAGGCGCGAGGATACCTGAATTATCTGAGAGCGCAGAACGCATAGGCGACAACGTGCCCAAAAACTCGCGCAACAATCACGCCGAGCGCGGCACAGAGTATGCCCCGAAAGGTGAAAAGGCGCGTATAGATGCCAACATCACCGCCATCGAACTTGCCAAGCGACTGCTTGATCAAGACACACCAGCGACCCAGGAAGAGATGGCCGTACTCCGCCGTTATAGCGGCTGGGGCGGTCTTGGCTCTGCTTTCAATGAGGTCAACTCCTATGCGCCCAATCCCGTCAACAAACGCCTCCGCGAACTGCTGACTCCAGAAGAATATGATGCGGCGGTTATGAGCCGCAACAGTGCGTACTATACTCCGGCCCCGGTGATAGATGCGATGTGGGATGTCGCAAAGGCTCTCGGATTCAAGGGCGGCAATATCTTAGAGGGTTCGGCAGGTATCGGCAACATTATAGGACTTATGCCGGCTGACATCCGCGAGCGGTCAACTGTCCATGCCGTAGAGGTAGAGCCGCTCACCGGCGGCATACTCTCTTTGCTCTATCCCGATGCAAAGGTGGAGATACAGGGCTTTGAGCAGACCCGCATTCCCAACGGCAGCGTTGACCTTGCCATTACCAATGTGCCTTTCGTCCCCGGACTGCGAGTGTCGGACGAGAGCGGCGATAGCGACCTTTCAAAGAAATTCCGCGACATCCACGACTTCTGCATAGCAAAAAACGTGCGCAAACTGCGTGAGGGAGGTATTGGTATATTCATCACAACCCGAACCACCATTGACGATTCACAGAAGCTGCGCAACTGGCTTGTAGGTGACAAGGAGGGATGTGCCGATATTGTCGGCGTGTTCCGTATGCACAATCAGACATTCGGCGGCACTCCCGCCACCTCTGACATCATCGTTGTGCGCAAGCGTGTGAACGGACGCAGAAGCGACAATGCCATTGACGTAAGTACAAGGACATTGGCGAGAACCGCTCCCTATGAAGATGAGAACGGCAAGACCAGAGACTTGTCAATGCTCATCAACCGCTACTTTATCGAACACCCCGAATGTATGGGCGGTGAAATGTTCTTTAACTTCGAGCAAGGGGATACTTTCCGTCCTAAATCCATAGGATTATTCCCGGTACGAGGCGCAGAGCAATCCGAGCGTATGACCGCATGGGTGAAGCGACTCTCGGAAATGGACTGGAGTAAAGAGCAAGGAACAGCCGTGGCGCAAACCACCGAGAATGTCAACGAGGTACTCGGTGAGAATGTCAAGGAGGGCAGCATGGTGTTGGATAGCGGGGGCAACCTTTGTGTCGCCCGGATGGGCCGTGCCGTTCCCCTTGAAATCAACACCAACAAAATCAAGGGCCGTACCAAGGCTCAATGTTTCCAAGACTACTCCGAAATCAAAGATGCCCTTGCCGAGGTGCTTAAATATCAGACCGAACACGAAGATGATGCAGGTTTGCAGACGGTGCTTGACCTGCTCAACCGGGCATATGATACCTTTGTGGAGCGTTATGGCAATCTGAACCGCAACAAAAACCTCGCATGGCTGCGTAACAACGACATAGACTATCCGAGCATAGCAGCTTTGGAAACCGTCAGCGAACGTGGTTCAAAAGAGGGTGCAAAGGAAATCACTTATGGCAAGACGGACATCTTCAGCCGCCGCGTAGTCGACAAGGAGGCCGAACCTGCGCCCAAGAATGTAAAGGACGGAATTATTGCCAGCCTTTACAAGTTTGGCCGTATTGATACCGAATATCTTGCCGGGCAATTAGGCAAGAGCCAGGAAAGCATCAAAACGGAAATCGTGAGGAGCGGTTTGGGTTTTGAGAATCCTACCAATGGCCAAATGGAGGTGTCGTATGAATACCTAAGCGGCAATGTCCGTGAGAAGTTGCGTCAGGCGATAGCCGCCAACGATGCCACCCCCGGTGTTTATGATGCCAACATTAAGGCGTTGGAAGCTGTCATTCCTATGAATATCCCTGCCCACCTTATAGAGTTTGCTCTCGGCTCTTCATGGATAACCCCAAAGCTCTATGAGCGGTTTGTCAAGGAGCGCACCGACCTTGATGTGCGTCTTATCAATGTCGGTGGTACATGGCATATGGACGAGCCTTATTACACCTCTACTCCGAAAAATCAAGAGATGGGTATCCGCAGCGAAAAGTTGGATATTCTCATACCGGGCCACAGGATTATCGAGGCGGCAATCACCAACAAGACAATCACCGTAAGCAGGTCATACCGAAACTCGGACGGCTCAACCGAAACCGAGACAGACCCTCTTGCGACCGCCGCGTGTGCCGCAAAGGTTGACGAGATACGTCAAGACTTCAAGGACTGGGCGCGGGCACAGATGCAAGCCGACCCCGACATGTCTATGCACATGGAGGAAATCTACAACGAGAAATTCAATAACTCCGTGCCAAAGACCATTCCCGATGAGTTTATACCGGAACACTTCGGAGGCGCAGCCACAACGGTAGGAGGCAAGCCATTCCGTCTGCGTCCTCACCAAGCTAAAGCCGTCATCCGTGCCACTACACAGCCTGTGATGCTGGCGCATGAGGTCGGCACCGGCAAGACATATACGCTTATCACAACCGCGATGGAGATGCGCCGCCTCGGCACAGCCCGTAAGACTATGATAGTGGTTCAGAATGCCACTGTAGGCCAATTTGTGGCGAGTGCAAAGGCTCTATATCCCAACGCAAAAGTGCTGACTCTTGAAGATGCAGACCGCAACGCAGAGGGCCGCAAGGCATTCTACGCCAAAATCAAGTTCAACGACTGGGATATGATTGTTGTACCCCAGTCGGTATTTGAACGCATACCCGACAGCCTCGAACGTCAGGCGCAATTCATTCAAGACAAGATTGACGAGAAGATGCTTGTGCTTGAGCAGATGAAAGAGGCCGACCCAACCGGGAGGAGTCAGATTGTCCGTGCCGCTGAACGCGAGATTGAAAAACTGAATGACGAGATAGCGCAGCTTGGCAATAGCGGTGAGACCTCCGACAAAGGTAAAAAAGGCAAGAAGAAAGAGAAAGACCAAAAGAAAGCCGCTGTCACCCGGCAGAATGCTGCGGTAAAGGCGCGTGAGATGCTCGACCGCGAAACTGATGATGTAGAGGACTTCGACAGCATGGGCATTGATGCAATCCTCGTTGACGAAGCCCATGAATACAAACACCTCGGCTTCGCCACCGCCATGCAGCGCGGAGTGAAAGGCATAGACCCCTCTTTCAGCAAGAAATCGCAAGGTGTATTCCTCAAAGCCCAGTCAGTACTGGAAAAGACAGGTGGCAAGAATGTTGTCTTTGCAACAGGCACACCAATCTCCAACACCGCCGCCGAGATATGGACATTCATGCGCTATCTCATGCCGGCCGATGTGATGAAAGACTACGGCATATATTACTTCGATGATTTTGTGCGCAACTTCGGCAATCTGCAACAGATGTTGGAGTTTGCCACCAACGGCAAGTACAAGGAGAACAACCGATTTGCCGGATATATGAATCTTCCCGAACTTGTACGGATATGGTCGACAGTGGCCGATACCGTGCTGACACGCGAGGCAGGAGGAGTGAGTGACAAGATTCCCCAAATGGAAGGCGACAAAGCACAGGATATATTTTTGCCACAGACCCGCGCCCTCCGTGGCATTATGAAGTATGTAAAGGCTCGGCTTGACGAATACGACAAGATGAGCGGCAAGGAGAAAAAAGAGAACAGCCATATACCACTCGTTATGTACGGCATCGCCAAAGCCGCCGCTGTTGATGCACGACTGGTACAAGCCGATGCGGAGGACGACCCCAACAGCAAGACCAATGAGGCCGTGCGCCAAACCCTGCGTACACTTGAGGACACCAAAGAGTACCACGGTACTATCGCTATCTTCGCCGACAACTATCAGAATAAGGGTACAGGGTTTAATCTCTATGAAGATATTCGGAGGAAACTCATCGCCAACGGTGTACCCGAAGAACAGATTGTCGTGATGAAATCCAATATGACCGTCAAGAAAAAACTTGAAATCTTCGATAAGGTCAATGCCGGAGAAATCCGTGTCATCATGGGTTCCACCTTTACACTCGGCACCGGCGTAAATATCCAAGAGAGGCTTCATACTCTCATTCACCTTGACGCTCCTAATCGTCCGATGGACTATACACAGCGCAATGGCCGTATTCTAAGACAGGGCAACCTGCACCGTGATTGGGAGCTGCCAGTGCGGGTTCTGCGTTTCGGTGTGGAGGATAGCCTTGATGTCACGGCCTATCAGCGATTGAAAACCAAAGGCGCGATTGCCGATAGCATTATGAACGGCAAGCAACTTATGGAAAACTCTATGGATAACCGCTCGTTGGAAGAAGATCAAGACCTCTTCGGTGACATAACGGCACAGTTATCCGGCTCTGAATACGCACTGCTGAAGAATCAGATAGAGAAAGAAGTCCGTAAACTGACAGCCCAATTAAAGGCGTGGGAAACCGACCAAACCTATATCCACAACCGCAAGCGTCAGATAGCCGGACAGAATATGGAAGCCGAGAAACGCGTTGCCGACAATACGGCATATCTTGAAAAGGTTGAAGCTGCAACCATTGGCGATATAACTGTTGGCCGCTTGTCGTTCCCCGGCATTGAAGCGATGGAAGATTTCTTTGCAGAACAAAACAAGAAGAAGCGCGAGATGCAGGAGCAGGTGCGTAAACAAGGTTATAGTAGCCACCCCGCCACTATGGATATAGTCATATCTGTAGGTGGTTTTAACTTCCAAATACATACCGAAATCTCCAAGGAGATGAAACAGGGCCAAGGCTCACTGTTTGCCTCCGCACCGGCAAAGATGACCTACTCATGCCCCGAACTCGGCATTGAGACCATGCCGGTTAAAGAAAACCTCATCAAAAATGCCGTGGCTGAAATCATGCAGGATATTGTCAGCGGTAAAGACTTCCACGAGCGTATCGAGGCCGCACAGAGATATATCGAGCGCAATAATGCCGAACTAAAATCAATGGAAGCGAGGGATGGTGTGCCGTTCCGATTCTCTGAAGAACTCGCCAAAGCTCAAGAGAAACTTGACGAGTATGACGCTCTGATGAAAAAGGAGATGGAAGAAAAGGAGGCAAAGTATGCCGACCTGGATAAAGATGTCGAAGCAGCATCTGACATCGAGTATTCCGGGGAAGAGGACGGTGAAGACGTAAGCGAAGAGCCTCAAATGCAGTATGGTTCAGATAATAATGCTATCTTTGCAAGCAGATATGAAACACAAGAAGGAAAAACAATCCGCTACACCTCCGAAAGCGGCGAAGCCTACGGAGTATCCGAAGCCGAACCCGGTAGAGGAGACGCTCAACTCGATATGCGGAGCGGAGCCGATGGTATACAACGGCAAGGAGTACCCGGAGGATTACAGCCAGTCAATAGTGGCAGACTGAACGAGGCAATCGGCGAATTCAGCATTGTCGAGCGTGTGTTCGTAGAAAACGGCGGGTTCAATTTCACAAGCGGGGAGAGGATCGAGAGCGCCGATGACGTGGCCTTTATCTTCTCGGCCCTTGAAGAGGCTGCCAAGGAACACTCGTTTGTCGTTCTCGTCAAGGACGGCCAGCCCACGGTAGTGGAACTTGGCTTGGGGAGATTCAATGCCACAATGGTAGACCTACCCACAGCTTCATTAGCCTACAACCGCATACAACCAGATGAAGTTTACTTTGTGCATAACCACCCAAGCGGCAACCTTATGTGTTCGCCGCAGGATGTGCAGATGTTGCGCTTATTTGAAGATATGTGCAACGTGCCGGTGCATGGTGTCATCATCAACCTAAAGACCGGCAAATACGGCACGTTCGATACCACAAGCCAAAATGAGGTTGGACAGAAGCGTGTGCCAGAACGCGAGATTCCGCTGAAAGTCCACACTTTGGACAAACAAATATTCTCACCCTACTATGACCCGATGTCACAGCCATTGGTTCGCGGGCCGCAGGATGTGGCGCAGTTCCTCAATTCCCATCGTATGGGTGACCGGGCAAAGATTTCTTTCCTCATTCTTTCACAGGCAAATCGGATTGTCGGCAATATCCACACCCCCTTTACTGAAATCTCCGAAAACGTCGAAGAGAAAGCACGATATATCACTGAGCGAGTGATTCAGTTCGGTGGCTTGTCAGCTATCATTTATGGAGACTTTGACAACTTCTCGGCTAAAGGTACTGCCTTTAGGTCACTCAAAGACCAAGTGGAGAAAGTCGGAGGCGGCTCACGCAACGGTGGTCCACGATTGCTTGATGTCGTTCATGTCGAGGGGAACTATACCCGAAGTGCCAATGACGAGGGTTTCCTCTTTGAGCCGGGCAGCGAGTATGGCGTATCGCCGGTAGTCAAAGCCGCACAAAGACTGGGCAAGAGGCTTAACACACCTATCCGTATTGTCACCGATATAGATGATCTTCCTGACTTCATACGCTCCAAAAAAGGCTTCTATGACACCGGCACGGGTGAAGTCGTGATTCTGGCACCCAATCATGTCGATGTCGAGGACGTGGCAGAAACCGTGTTTCATGAGGTCGTGGCCCACAAGGAACTGCGTGAAATGATAGGTGAAGAAAACTATGACTCATTCTGCGACGAGGTCTACAATCATTTGAAGGATGACTTGAAGAGCGGCATCGACGAAGAGACCACGCACAGCTTCATGAACGACCCAGGCAAAGGATATGAACACCACCGCCGGGTGGCCGTAGACGAGCTTTTCGGCAGACTTAGCGAGAAAGGGTTTGAGGATTTCACCGAAGCCGAACGCGGTGTTTGGGCGAAACTCAAAGCTAAGGTGTTGGAGACTATCAACAGGTTCCTCGGTTCACTCAAATTGCCAAAGTGGGTAAAGCTTGGTGACAACGAACTGCGCTACATGCTGTGGCGCAGCCATGAGAAGTTGCGCGGTAAAGGCGACTATGTGGACATGGCGCGAGACGCGGCCAGGCGCGGGGAGCTGGGGCTGAACCGCGACGAGGTGTTCAGAGAGGAATCGGAGGAGGTTCTGATTGAACGAGCCAACGCGAGGTTCAATAGCCAGCTTGAACGCTATGGTAGAGGAGAAATGGATAAGAATGAAACACTACATATCGGACAACCCCAAGGCATCATGCGTTATTTCCTGCCCAATCTCCCGATTGTAATGCGTCAAAGGATTCTGGCCAAAGCATCTGTTAAGAAACACAATATCGACGTCATGGGACTGACTGATATGCCACGTCATCTTTCCCATCCGATATTTGTGTTCAAGCGCGCTGATGATGTTCTTGGCGTATTGACTGAAATGCGTGACAGGGATGGCAAAAACGTTTGTGTTGCCATTGAACTTAACCGCCGTATCCAAGACGGAAGAGATGTGCTTGAGGTTAACGACATTCGGTCCGCACACGGGCGTAATGTGGCCGATATCATATATCCGATTGTGCAAAATAATACTCTGAGATGGGTCGATAAAGAGAAAGGTCTCAACTACCTCTCCTCAGCGTCCCGGTACGTTCAGCAGGAAATAGATAGTCAAGACCTCTATCAAGAAAAAGACGGGCTGCACTCAGCGAAATCAAATTCGCAGGCAATCGCCATTCAAGCCCTTGATGATGCGGCAAAGGTAGTAAAATCATTTGAGAATCCAACAATTGCGGATGGAGAAAGTTCTCGTTATCGTTTCCGCGATACTGACAGCGAAACCGGCGACATCTGGAACGACCGCAGCGTAGGGCTGGAGGAGCGTATAACCAATGCCGCTATCCGGCTTAGCAATAATCAAGGCGGCGACCTTACTTTGCGCAATGACGCGATGAGGGCGATCGGCGGCAATCTGACATCGCTCCGCAGGGCTATGGCCGCACAAAAACGCTACGACCAAGCCATCGTGAAGCGTGTCGGCGACCTCGCCCGAATCCTTATGCAGAACGGATACCTTTCCGGCATGACTTCGGGAGAAATACAGCGGTTGATTTCCGCTGTCAAAAACTCCGTAGGTCACCAAGAGGTAAAGGAGAGTGTGCAGAAGATTATGGCCATCATGGTCGACAATCAACTGCGCAATGCCGAGGCGACTTTCCGTCAACTTCTGGCAATCCGCGGCAGCAAAGTTGACGCACGAGGTGTCGAGGTTCAGGGTATGCTCGATGTAGACGGCCAACGAACTATGGAGGTTGTCAAAGAAGCCATCAGTCTAAAAGAGGATGACATCAACGACCGCATAGCCGAGGCTCTGAACCGCATGAGTGACCCGGACCAAACAATAGCCGACCAAGCCGCACTTGAATATGCCGGTCTCAACATGGCTCTTGAGTATGTTCAGAACATCGCCGACAGCAAAGCCGAGGAAAAAAACCTGCGCGACAGCCTTAAAACCGCAAAGGAAGATAAGGATGCCGGACGCATGACCGTTGACGCTTATCGGCAGTTCGTGGAGACCACCGAGGACGCAATCCGCAAAAACAAGATTGAGAGAGCCGAAGCATACTTCAATCTTGTAGGACGGCTCTCCGATTCCCTGCGTGGCAGCATCGAGAATGCAAAGGCTTTCAGAGAGGCCGAGAAAGCCCGTGTCAACGAGATACACCATAATGCCAACTCTGATATGGAAGGCAGACCCAACAACGAGCATCATCGCGATGATTGGAAAGATAAGATGGCCAACAATGGCTTTGTGCGGTTACTATTCTCGCCTCTCGCTACATTCGACCAGGTAATGCGTGTGTTCGGCAATAAGAGTGCCAACGGCGAGGGTTATCTGTGGAACCGTTTTATGCGCGGCTGGGTTGACTGCCGAAACAAGGAGTTGCAGGGTGTCAAGGATAAGTTCGCGCGGCTCGACGCAAAAGCCGCAGAATTGTTCGGCAAGAGCAAGACGTGGGGAAGCATTATCCGCATGGAGGGCAAACTTCCGAAAGCGACCGTTTCATTTTGGGACGGCGGCGAGATGCGCGGCCATGAACTGACGCAGGGCAACCTCCTCTACATCTACATGGTTGACAAGATGACAGACGGACGCATGAAACTGCGCCGCATGGGCATCACCGAAGAAGATATTGCCGACATAGAGAATTTCCTTGACCCTCGTTTCAAGGCTCTCGGAGATTGGTTGCAGGAGGAATTTCTTGTAGCTACACGCAACGAATACAACGAAACCCACAAGCGCATGTTCGGTGCCTCTATGGCCGCGATTGAGAATTATTTCCCCTTGAAGATACTCGCCAATGCCCGTATCGACAAAGAGGACGATGTGAATCAACCAAACCGCCCGGACGGTATCACCACAAAGACCGGCAGCATCATCAAGCGCAGAGTCAACAACCTCGCGCTCGACATCACCGGCGCGGACGCTCTGAGCGTGATACTTGACCATGTTACCCAAATGGAGCATTGGAGCGCATACGCTGAATGGAATCGTGACCTCAACACCCTGCGAACTTACAAGCGTTTCCGCAATCAGGTAATCAACATGACTACCGTTTATGGCGGTGGCCGCAAGTTGTGGGATAATTTCAACGACCTCTGTCTGATGGCGGCAGGTGAATATCGTCCTCCGATTGCCGACCTCGACAAGAGCGCGGTGAACATCGCCAAAGGAGTGACGGCGGCAAAGGTGAGCTTCCGAATGTTCACCGCATTAAAGCAGTTGCTTTCCGCACCTGCCTATGCGCCGGAAGTCAGCATTGGGGCAATCGCGAAGAGCATCGCCAATCCCTACGGGGATTTCAAATGGTGTATGGAGAATATGCCAATCTTCCGTGAGCGTTGGCACTCGCGCATCAGCGGTGACCCACGACTTCTCAAATCGGATATGGACTGGAAGATGTGGCGTAATCGCGTGATGGAGATTTCATCGCGTATCGGTATGACCCCTAATGCCTTTGTCGACGCGGTAACTGTCAGCATTGGTGCGAGGGCTATGTATGAAACCCGGCGGAAGCAATATCTCAAAGAGGGGTATCCGGCTGACGCTGCCGAGAAACGAGCGTTGCAGGACGCAGCCATTCTGTTCAATCAGACACAGCAGTCCTCTGAATCGCCGTTCCTATCGACAATGCAGGTAGACCGCTCATGGCTGAGTGTTCTGTTCACCGTGTTCCGTAATTCTGCCATGTCCTATACCCGACAAGAGTATGACGCAATCAGAAATCTCAAACGCAATCTTACACCCGGCCAACGTGCAAAGAGCGTAGAGTTTATGGCCAAGCAGATACTCCGTGATTGGAATGTTGACCCAGACAACGCTACTGACGAGGAGCGCGCCAAAGCGGAGGACGCTGCCCAAAAGAGATATGGCCGACAAATCCGTAAAGACCTTATCCGACTTGCAACTTTTGGGGTCATTCTTGAACTGGCATGGAATCTCGGGCCATATCTCCCTTACATCATCTTCGGAAATGATGATGACGAAAAAGGCAAAATGTGGGACGATGCAATGACCCATGCCTATTTCGGAAGTGTTGAGGGGCTGACCGGCGGCGACGTGCTGAGCAGTTTCGGCAATATGGCGGCAAGTGGAGAATGGAGTTTCAACCAGCTCACAAAGGATATGCCGGTGTCGGGTGACATCAACAGCATTACCAACAAGTTTATCGGTGGTAAAAATGCCGAGGCGGTCAATGACATCATCAATCTTATCGTGCAGTCGGGTATCGGCATGAATCCACAGAGCATTACCGATGCCGCAGTCGCCATCTTTGACGCTTGCGGTGATGACCCCGCATTGAGCCATGAAGCGGCCATATTCGTTATGCGCATCCTGCAAGTGCCGCAGAGCCAACTTGACAAGCTCTATTTTGACGAGATTGGATTGAGCGGCGAAGAGGCAAGCAAACTTACGCCGGAACAGTTGGCGCAGCGATACGCGGAATACAAGGTGATGCGCGGCACACCTCTCGCCCCATGGTCATGGAGCGATGAGGAACGCCTTGGTCGATATGAAGAATCCGCTGAGAAAAAGATGAAAGAGCGCATGGAGAATAAAGGCGATGCGGCGGTCAATGAAGCATACACCGACTTTGAAGAGCGATACAACGCCGTAGACGCAAAAGCAAAAGAGGCAAAAGCATTGTTAAGGACGGATTATGTTGCAGCCGCCCAGGCCCACGCAGCTCTCCAGCAAGACCCGGATTTCGGTCTATATCAGCGTTTCGGCAGTCTTGAAAAGCAGCTCAACCGCATTTCCAAGATGTGGCTGCAATCCAAGTCCCCGGAAGAAGCCTCGCTGATAGCGACCACTATTCCCGCGTATCGCGCCGCTATGGTAAGGGTTCTGCGAGCAGAAAACGCCGAGACTCAACAGTCGGCAATGGCCGAACTGACAACTCTGATGAATGATTTCTATTCCCAGTATCAAAGGCTACATCCACAGCCTATGCAACCCAACAGATAAAGTTAAAGATGTATCGGTGGTGAGTAACTTTGCCACCGATACATTCACCGATTAGGAGATGGCAATAAAACTGAACAGATTAAGCAAAGTGCGCCCCGCGGGCGCGGAGGAGATGGACAGCGTGGCCCGGAGCCGTGCGCGGTGTGACGAAACGCGCCGGGCAACCGAAGTGCTGTTGCAGGCGCAGACGCTGTATCAGAATATGTACCGCTTCCGCCGCGACCGGGAGCGTAACAAACGATATAACTATGGCGACCAATGGGGTGACATAGTGTGTGTCAACGGCGTGAGGATGACCGAGGAGCAGTATATCATGAAGCAGGGGAACATACCGCTGAAGAACAACCTCATCCGGCGGCTTGTGCGCAACGTGATCGGAGTGTACCGCAGCCAGGCCACCGAGCCGACCTGTTATGCCCGGGACCGGGACGAGCAGAAACTGGCGGAGACCATGTCGACGGTGTTGCAATACAACATGCAGCTCAACCGCATGACGGAACTTTACGCAAGGACTATGGAGGAGTTCCTTATCTCCGGCATGATCGTGCACCGCAAGTGGTTCGGGCGCTTGAACGACAAGGAGGATTGCTGGACGGAGTATGTGCAGCCCAACAATTTCTTCATCGACAACAACATGCGCGACTTCCGCACATGGGACTGCTCCTGTGTGGGGGAAATTCATGATGTCAGCTTCGAGGATGTGTGCCACGAGTTTGCCAAATCACCGACCGACTATGCCAAACTCGCGCAGATATACCGGGCCGCGCGGGAGAAAATCGTGCTGACCCAGGCATGGGAGGAATTCGGCTTCTCTCAGATTCCCGAAATGGATTTTCTTGTGCCGAGGGACGAGAGCCGTTGCCGCGTCATCGAGGTATGGCGGAAGGAAACCAAGCCGCGCTACTGGTGCCACGACTACAACAACGGCGAGGTGTTCAAGATAGACCTTGAAGATTACAACGAGATGGTTGTTGAGGAGAATACCCGGCGCGTGATGCAGGGCATGGCTGCGGGTATGCCCAAGGAGGAGATACCGCTTATCCGGGCCGAGTGGTTCATGGATTCATTCTGGTATTTCTACTATCTGACACCGTTCGGAGATATTCTCCGGGAGGGTGAAACGCCATACGACCATAAGAGCCACCCTTATGTGTTCAAGGCGTATCCATTCATTGACGGAGAGATACACTCATTCGTAAGTGACGTGATAGACCAACAGCGATATACCAACCGTCTAATCACCCTCTACGACTGGATAATGCGAAGCTCGGCAAAAGGCGTGTTGCTAATCCCCTCGGACACAATTCCTAAAGGAATGTCGCCGGAGGACTTTGCCGACACATGGAGCCGTCTTGACGGCGTGATAGTCTATCAGCCGAGCAAGACCCGAGATATACCGAAACAGATACAGGCAAACTCCACGAACATAGGCATACAGGAGCTACTGAACCTTCAACTGAAATTCTTTGAGGATATATCCGGCGTGAACGGCGCGTTGCAGGGCAAACCCGGCTATGCCGGAATGTCGGCTGCACTCTACAACCAACAGACGCAGAACGCCACCACATCATTGCTTGACCTGCTTGACTCCTTCAGCGAGTTTGTGCGCGATGCCGCCTACAAAGATGTCAAGAACATGCAGCAGTTCTACGACCAAAAGCGCGTGTTCAATATCGCCGGTCGTGTCGGCTCACAGATAGAATATGACCCACGCAAGATTCGCGATGTGGAGTTTGACCTAAGCATTGTACCGAGCCAGGCCACCCCGGCATACCGTGCTATGGCCAACGACTTCCTCATGCAGCTGTGGCAGCAACAAGCCATTTCGTTGGAACAGCTCTTGCAGGCCGGCAATTTCCCCTTTGCGGACGAACTTCTCCAGTCCATCCAATCTCAGAAAGAGCAACTGGAATCGGGTCAGATGCCGGAGGGTGTATCGCCTCAACTTATGGCACAGGCACAGCAGGGCGCGAACATGGAAGCCGTAGGACAATTACAACAATCCATGCGAGGCGCACACAACCGCAGGTCGCATAAGGCTAAAACGATGCCATTGACACGATTTTCGGAGTATATTTGAGAGAGTTGCTGCCGCGAGCTACCACTTGCGGCAGTTGCATTTCATAGAAACAGATGTGCAGACCGATAGCGCGGGTCATCAACAGGTCATCATGCGTACCCTGCTTTGCCCCGAAAGAGCCGTTGGGTTTCTTCTCATAGTTAAGGTATTCATCAACGCAGCGCTTATCGCGCTCGATATACAGCCCCTCGCGGATGACCTTGACGAGCGTCGAGATTATCATAGGCTTGGTCGCGATATTCGTGTGGAAGCCATAACGCACCGGCAAACCTTGAATGATTGCGTCCTCCGATTGCTTACGGGCGTAGAGATTCGGATAGATATCCTTGATCTGATTGAGGATAGCCGCCGACTGGTCCCCGTCCACATCGCGCTCCTTATCGTGGGTTTCAAGGGTGTTACTCTCGATGACAAGCAGGGAATTGTCGTAGAACGCTGCGATTTGCGCCGCTTTCCAAGCCAGCAGGTCCATATCTATGTGGCCGTACCATTGAGCCACAACGGAGGGCTTTCCGCCGTCCATCATCAGCAGGCGGTCGAACACCACGATGACCGACCAGTCGGCGGTATGCGAGCGGCCTCCGACATCGACAACGGTCAGATAGCGGTCTGTTACCATTTCGGGGTCGTCGGGGTCTGCCGGGTCGGGCAGGTTCCACACAGCGAGCTGCCCCTGTGCGTCAGCCTTGAAGCGCAGTTCGCGCAGCGCGTCCTCCCCCTCATCGCCATAGGCGTATATGTCGCCAACATAGCGCGGCGGCATCTTTGTCGTGGGGCGTAAAGCCTCGACGGCGTACTTGTCGAACACGGCAGACCCGGAATTGACAAAAGCCTCCACATCGTCAGAGGGATATTCCGAGGCCATAGAACCGTGGTCATGGTATTTGGCTCGTTCCTCAACATACCAATGTATTCCCTCCAAAGTCGCGCCAATCTCCCACAGCCACCACAGATACCTGCCACACTCCTCGCGGTCAGACGGCGAGGAGGCGTTGAACCTATTGTCGAGCAGCAACGCGGCGAACTTATGTTTTTCCTCGTCACTGTCGAAAGGAATTTGGTACAACTCAATATCGAACCACGATATAAACAGCGGCTCGAACTGGGATTTTATCTCCGGGTCTTTGGCAGCGACATATTCATTGTGGAAGAAATTGCCCACGCCATTGGCCGTGCTTTCATACACAATCATCGTGTTGGGACGGTAGAGGACACCCGAACATGCCGAGCGCACCATGTCCTCGGGGGACTTGCCGTCGGTCTTTTTCCACAGGCCGACCTCGGAGAGGTGGACCAGGGCGTAGTCGCCGCCGCGGACAGAATCGGGGGATTCTGACGAGCCGATAGAAATAGTTGCGTTACGTTGCGGCACAAGCTGGGTCAGCGAAGAACCTTCAACGCCGACAAGTTTATCCTCATTTTCAGAATATGCCTCACCAACTTCATGGAGCATGGAAACGGGATACTCATTAATCATCTTCTTGAACATCGCCTTGATCTTGCGCGCGCCCTCGTTGTAGTTGGAAACGATAAGCGAGTTGAGACCTGTACGGTGAACGAGCTGCAACCATGCCATATATATCTGCGAGGTAGTAGAACCACCCCATTGCCGGGCTTTCAGCAGAATAATTCTGACAGGTTTGCCCGCGAGCCTCATGCGTTCGAGCATTGACACAAAACGGCGCTGCGGATATGTCAGCCTGAAAAGGCAGTCGGGCTGGCCGACCTCCTTGTTCTTGATGTATACAAATGTCGCCGCCCAAAAAGGGAAGTCGTGCAGGGAGCGCAGACGCACGAATCGGTCAATCACCGCCCGGCGGTTTTCCTCGGAGGGTTCAACCTCCATTACCTCTTCCAGAAAGCCGTCAACACCACCATGCCTGACCAAGGTCTTGACAAGGGGATTGTCTGCCATTGACACAGGCAGCCATTGTTTCGGTATCGGGAAGTCCGGGATAGAGACGGCAAAGCGGTCACCGACCGAACCTTCCCCGGTAATCGGATTGAACCGTGAGAACATTTCGGCGCGGCGTCTGTCGTTTTCCGCGATAATATCAGAAACTGTAATTGCCTTTCCCTCTGTCATACCACCCGTTGCGGATTTTGAACAGCCTTTCAAGCGCAGATGAAGCCTTCATATAGAACTTCGGCGCGGGGGAATTGACGACAACGTGAGCCAAATCTCTGAGACACCAATCGGGGTGGAGCTTTTTGAGAGCCACGACACGGCGGTATATTTCCTCGAACATCTCCCGCTTTGCCGGCCGCATGTTGTCGAGCACCGGCTTCCCCCGCATCATGGCAGAGACGACAACTGCGGCCCGCTCCTCGGAGACCCAAAAACGTTCCGCGGGTGAGTTGACGACCCTCTCCCCTATCTCGTCAAGCCTGATAAAACGGGCAGAACCGACTTGTTTCCTATAAGCCCTCAGCAACGCCGCGTTACGTTCGCGGGTAAACGCCAGGACGCTTCCCAACGGCTTCATTGTGCTGCGATTTAATGTGTTATGCTTATCACAAAGATAACATAAGCGAGTCAAAAGATAAAGACGGGAAATGATGCCGGCGGCTTATCTTTGCAGGTAATTAAAGCCCATTATTACACGGAAAGAATTTATGGCTGAGAATAAGCAAGTTACAAGCAGGCGCGAGCAGTTAGGCCAGCGGCTGAAGAAGAAATACCCCGACAGGGAATATGCCGATGACGAGGCTCTGTTCGGTCAAATCAATGACGATTATGACCAATATGACAACGAGCTGTCGGGCTACAGGGAGCGCGAGGGTAGGTTGACCGATATGTTCACCCGCGATCCCCGGAGCGCCCAGTTCATAACCGATATGGCGCAGGGGAAAGACCCGTGGTCGTCCCTTATCAACCGCATAGGCATCGACGGGGTTAAGGAAATGCTCGACGACCCGTCGAAGATGGATGAGTTCGCGGCGAGCAACAAGGAGTATGTCGAGCGTATGGCCAGGCAGAAAGGGCTCGAGGAGGAGTGGGAGAAGAACATGAAAGCCACCCTCGCAATGCTGGAACAGAAGCAGGGCGAGCTAGGACTGAGCGACGAGCAGATAGACGCGGCCGCCGACTGGATCAAGGAGGTGACGAATGATGCCGTTATCGGCATCATCAAACCAGGAACAATCGACATGGCGCTCAAAGCGATCAACCATGACGCCGACATCGCCGCCGCGAGCCAGGAGGGGGAAATCAGGGGCAAGAACGCCAAAGCGGAGGCCCAGCTGCGGAAGCCCAAGCGGGGCGACGGCACCCCGGCCCTTGCCGGGGCGAACAACGCCCCCGCCCCACAGAAGCGGAAAGGCTCGATTTTCGATGTAGCTGACGGCGCGCGGTGATGGGAGAGCATATAAGATTCGCAGAAAGGCCGCCGCGACTTACGGCAGGCAGCGCGGTCAAGAGCACGCAGCTCCCCGGATGCGCCACGACCGTCAGCGCTCTGGCAGCCGCCACCGGCGGCATAGAACCGGGCAACATAGTTACGACAGACAAATAAATTTTTCACACAATTAGAATGTAACGCTATGGCAGAAACCGTAAACGTAGCACCGGGAACGGAAGTTCCCACCTCCCCGGGGACCGCCGGGATAAAGTCGCAGGCACCAGGGAGCGCCACCACCGTCAGCAGCGTGGCCGGCGCGACCGGCGGCATCGCGCCGGGCAACCTCGTGGAAACCGACATCGACGACCAGCTGTTCCGCTTCCAAAGCGAGGACACAGCGCTTATGTCGCTTATGCTGAAGGCGAAGAAAGTCAAGGTCAACAGCCCGGTGGTGGAGCACTATATGATCGACGAACAGCGCAGCACCCTCACCACCGATACAGCCGTGGCCAAGGGGAACGCCCAGCAGTTCGTCCTGCCGCTGCTCTCGAACGACCAGAATATCCCCCGAGACTACCACACACTGCTGGTACCCGGAGTTGACGGCTACACGCCCGACGGCCAGGCCGTGACTCCAGGCAAGTGCCTCATGCTGTTCGTGACCGGGCGCGACGCGACGACGAACAATCCCATAGTCCGCGCCGTCAACGGGCCCAAGGCCGGCAAGGATGACGAATGGTGCACGACTCCCGCGATACCCGCCGGGACGAAGCTCAAGCTAATGGCCAACGCCATGTACGAGACGCAGAAAGAGGTAGACCCCGACCTAATCGTACCCCGGCCGATGCTCGTCTATCTTCAGAAGCGCGGCATGAACCAGGTTGTGTCGGACTACTTCGAGGCACAGAAGAAGCACATCCCGTTCACGCAGAGCCTTATCGCCGAACAGGCCATCCTGAACTTCAAGCGCGCCGGCAACCGCACGCTGTGGTCGGGCCGTCCCGGGAAGTTCGCCATCAACGTTCCCAAGCTCGGCAATCAGATGCTGTACTTCACCGAAGGAATCCGCTGGCAGTTCAAGCGCGAGCTCCAGCACAGCGGGAAATGGACTATCGAGAAACTGATCGCACTGGCGAAGATGTACTTCACCGGCGAGGACGTTCCGAAGACTGCGCTCCTGTTGGCGGGCAAGAACCTTCTCGAGGAGCTTCAGTGCATCGACTTCTCCAAGCACCCCGAGATACAGATTCAGACCAGGCAGAACCCGGTGGGGTGGACGGTGACGAGCATCCACACGGTGTTCGGCGACATCGACATCAAGCGCGAACCGACGCTCGACACCCTGGGATGGTCGAACTCCGGCGCGCTCATCGGCGAGGACCGCCTGGTACACTACACCTACGCCCAGCAGCACGAGTTCAACGACCGCGTGGAGGGAGAGGAAGCGACCCGCAAGGGAATCGTCGTATGGGACGGCCTGGCACTCAAAGGCGCGTGCCACATATGGATCGACGGAGAGGGTAACACCGCCAACGCCGGGGCGACCACCTACGCCATATGGGACAGCGCCGAAGCTCCGACGGGGGACGACCTCGCTGAAAACCGCGTCTACCTGCTGGTACAGGACTGTCCGGGCATCAGCGCGGCGGCGCAGAACGGGCAGATGTGGCGTTACAAGGACGCGAAGTGGGCTGAGTTCACCGGCGAGATTATCGCTGACGAGACACTCTGACCATTACCTTAGACAACGGAAGAAATGTGGCGGAGGGTGACTGAAGCCTTTCCGCCACATTTCCGAAACAGACATCAATTAATCATATCCACAATGGAGAAAATCACATATACCGCTCCGAACCTGATGGACTGGGTGGCACAGCTTAGAGCAGGGGGAGCCGTGGTGAAAGTGCATTTCACGGGAGGCGCCATCACGGCCTACGGAGTGACCCCGGCCTCCTATACCACCAGCGATCCCTTCATTCAGAAAGTGATTGAACAGAGCAGCCATTTCAAGGAGGGACGCATAAAACTCGACAGACGCATCACATTGTCAGAGCCAGTGAAATCTAAGACCCAGCAGCACCCAAAGCCACAGTCCGCGGCAGGAAATCCCACGCCTCCGGCTTGCCCGTCCCCCGAAGCGGCAGAGTCCTACCCAGTAGAAAACAAGGTCGAAGCCGTCGGAGATGCTGCTGACACCCCTATGGAAGAAACGATTGATGCCCCTGTGTTGGTAGCGGTGAGCTGTCTGCCTGACGCTCAGGACTACCTGCAAAGGAATTGCTCCATCCCGTCGCACAAGGTTCGCACCTGCGCGGCAGCTCAGAAAGCCGCGCTGGGACACGGGGTGAAATTCGTCGGCGGGAGTTTTGACACCGTTGATAACGACCAGGTCGGCGAGGATTAACCCGGATCGCGCGTTATGATTTATCAGATGCCGGATGTTATGCGCGACGTGCGCGTGTGCCTCGACCAGAACATGTCGAGCGGGCAGTTGCTGCTGACCGACGACGCCGACACCCTCTCGCTCGACGAAATTGTCGGGAGCAAGATAGTGGAAGCGGTAGTCAGAGCGCACACGGACGCTCCGACATACCTTCTGGAAGAGGGTCACAACTTCGGCGACACGGTGTATTGGGGCGACATGGAGAGCGGCTGGGTGTTGCTGCCACAGGATTTCATGCGCCTTATTGTGTTCGAGATGAGCGACTGGGAGCGCGCCGTCTACACCGCCATAAGCACCACCGACCCGGAATATGAGCACCAGCGCCTGCGCGTCAAGGCGTTGCGCGGCACCGCTCAGAAGCCCGTCTGCGCTATCGCTTCCCGACCAGAGGGGAAAGTGCTGGAATTTTACTCCTGCAAAAGCGAGGACGCGCATGTGCGCCGCGCACAATATCTTCCTTATCCGAAGGTAGACAAAGACGGAGGCATCGATATCTGCGAGCGGTGCTACACGGCAGTGGTATATGCCGCGGCCTCGTTAGTATCGATGACGTTAGGAGAGGCAGAGAAATCAACAGCTTTATCAGAATTGTCAAAATCCGCACTAAGATGAGTTCCATCCCAACCAAGCACATAGACGGTGACACGGCGATCGGTCGCAATGTGACGGCTGGCGGCAACGCCGACATCAAGGGTGACGTTCATGTCGGCCACCACTTGCGTGTGGACGGATGGCTCGACGCGCCTAATATCAAAGGCGCCAACAAGGGGCTTTTCGCCACGGGGGAAGCTCTGGAGCGCTCCTATCCCACCCCGCGTCCCGGATGGTGGGCGATGGTGGGAGACTGCATACCTGCGCAGATATACATTGCCGCAGAGGGAAAATGGCATGCCACGGGGAACTACGTCGAACAGGTCGATATCCCTTCTGACGGATGGACAGAGGAACTGCGGGACGCACTGTATGCTCTCATAAGCGAGCATACAGAAGATGTGGCGCATTTGGAGGGCTTGATAGAGAACCGTGTCACAGTCCTGCGCACGACACTTGACAACTTGATTGGCGGCAACGCCTCGGAGGCGATAGACAGCATCAACGAGATACTGGCTTTCCTCGAAGGGTTCTCCGACACGGAGAAACTCGCCGGAAAGCTGGACGAGATACGCCGGGAGGTCGCTGCGGTGACAAAGGCTTTGGCATCAGTGGCGGTCGCTATCGACTTCGCCGGAACTGTCTCCGGCGTGTCGGTGACAGCCGGAGGACTTGGCCGCGTGCCCTCGCTGGCCGCCCACAACGCGGGAGCCGCCTCCGTGGTGTTCGACACCGGCGGGAAAAGGTTCCTGCTCCGGGTGGGCGCGCCCATATCCGACCCTCCGGCGTATTATTCCGAATGGGCCGCGGCCGGAACCGGCGCCGGGGCGCTGCGCCCCTACACGGACTACTCCGCCGGGAAGCTCTTCCGCGACACCACCGCGGGGAAACTGTACGCCTGGGACGGAACCGGCACGCTCCGCCTGCTGGGCGACCTCTCCGACATCCTCGCGGCCATAGCCTCCGACGCCGCCGAGATCGGCTTCCTGCAATCCCGCACCAGCCGCCACGAGGAGTGCCTGGGCGACCTGGTGTATAAGACCGGCGAGCTGCGGACCGCCACCGACGCCAACGCCTCGGCCATAACGGGCAACACCGGCGCTATCGCGGCGCTCGCCGCCCGCTTGGCCTACCTCGAGGAGTACGGCGGCGTGGGAGGGGGCGACCCCTCGGCGTGCGGGTGCCGACCCCTGACCGCCGCCGACATTGACTCCGTGTTCGACGGGGAGCCGGAGGAGCCGGACGGCCCCGCCGACGCCGAGCCGGTCACCGCCGCCCAGATCGACGACCTGCTGGACGACGGCATGGCGCAGACCCCCGTCGAATCCCCACCGGGGGACGACCGCCTGGACGAGGAAGTGATAGACGCCCTCATAAACGGCATATTCGGCTGACAACCATTTTTTATCACCCATTTATTAACCCCTAAACACTTTTTTAATCATGGCAACAACAAAGTATCTTGACTACGCCGGCCTCCAGCACATCATCGAGAAGCTCTACGCCCGCGGCTTCAACGGCATGGGCCTGAGCCACCAGGACTTCACCGCCGAGCTCAAGGCGAAGTACGACGCCCTCGCGGCGGCCTCCTCCGTCGAGGACCTGACGAAGCTCTTCAACCGCGTCACCGCGCTCGAGAATCTCGTCGAGGCCGACTCCGACCAGGTGATCAACAAGTTCAACGAGATCGTCGACTTCCTGGCCGGCATCGAGCAGGGGAGCGGCCTGAAGCAGATGCTGGCCGACATCGCCACGCAGATCGCCGACGCGAAGAAGGCCGGCACGGACGCCGCGGCCGCCCTCGCCGGGAAGGTGGACAAGGCGGAGGGCAAGGGCCTCTCCACAAACGACTACACCACCGCCGAGAAGAACGCCGTGGCCACCATCGGGAACAAGGTTGACAAGGAGGCCGGCAAGGGTCTGTCCTCCAACGACTACACCGCCGCCGAAAAGGCGCAGGTGGCCAAGATCGCCTCGATGGAGACCGCCCTCTCCGGCAAGATCGACAGCGCCGACGTGGCCTCCATCACCAACGCCGAGATCGACGCCCTGGTGAACCCCGCCTGAACCCCGTGAACCGGCGGCGGGGACGCGGTCCGCCCGCCCCCGCCGCCAATCTAACCGCTGAAACATCCTGACGACATGACGAAATTCTTAGACAAGGCCGGCCTGACCCGCTTCTGGAACCGCGCCAAGGACTACATAGACAACCACTCGCCCGCCGCAGCGCTCCCGGGGACGGTGGAGGCGCTGGCCGCCGCCGACCGCGTGAACCTCCTGGCGGGCACCAACCGCGGGACGGAGGGGTGGTCGACCAGCACTTCCTCCGACGGCCGCATACTCGCGAGGGACAGGAGCCCATGGGCGGCGTTCGACAACCAGGCCTCCACCGGCACCCCCGGCTGGCAGACGCTCCTGCGGGAAGTCCCCGCCGGGCTGTTCGCCGACGGGGAGGAGTACGTCCTGAGCTTCCGGGCCATGGCGACACGCTCGTCCGGCTCGGGGCCGCTCACGCTCAACGTCTCCGTCGGTGACGCGGCCGCCACCCGCACCCTGGCCGATTCCGGCTGGTTCTACGTAGAGACCGGGGGAACCGAGAAGCGCTACGCCGTGCGGCTCACCGGGGCGCTGGCCGGGGCGGTCACCAAGGCCGGGGACTTCATCAAGATAGCGTTCGTCGCCGGGCAGAACGCCGGGTGGGCCTCGGTGGCCTTCGCCGACCTCAAGCTCGAGCGCGGGACCGTCGCCACCGGCTACACCCCCGCCCCGGCGGACGGGACCGAGGAGCTGAGAAGCCAGGTGGCCGCGCTGACCGCGGCGCTCTCGGCGGTGACGGACCATCTCAACCACCAGGGCGTCTCGGTGTGCGTGCTCGCCGAGGTGAACTACATCGACAGCGTCGGCCCGGAGCAGGTACCGCTGAACTCTCTGGTGCTCGACGAGAGCGAATGTTGCGTGTATCAAAGCGTCACCAATCCCGTCACGAGAATCCGCGAATTCGTGATAAGCGAGCGCTGGAACTATCCCGAGACGAACATCTGCCGGAGCGACGTCCTCTACTTCTGCAGCGGTGAGTTCTACTGGTGGGACCCAGACCTGGACAAACTTGTCAAGAATCCCGGTATGGCGCTATATCCGGGAATCGACGTGTCGCTCCCCGCAGCCGAGGCCGCGGAACCCGCCGCCCTCTCCGACGGCGCTGGAACTGGTGAAACCGACAAAAACGAAGAGACATGAACCTTTCCGAGACACTGAGGGCGCTGTTCACCCTGGCCGGGGCGGCGCTCGCCGCCGTGGAGCCGACGCTCCCCTACATCGCCATATGCACCGCCATGGTCTTAGCCGACTGCCTGACGGCCTGGTCGCTGTCGAGACGCGTCCGCCGGGCGCATCCCGACCGCGCCTCCGGCGACGCCCGCAAGTTCAAGAGCCACAACTTCGGCAGGGTCGTCGTGACCCTGCTCAAGACCTACGCCCTGATCGTGATGGCCTTCCTCATACAGCGCCACATCACCGACGGCATCCCCGTCGACCTGGCCAAGGTCGCCGCCGGGGCCGTCTGCTTCTGGCAGCTGTGGAGCATCCTCGAGAACGAGAGCTCCTGCAACGGCGCCAGGTGGGCCAGGGTGCTGCAACGCGTGCTGGTCGACAAGACCTCCCGCCATTTCGACATAGACCTCGAGGAACTCAAACCGAAAGAATGACATGGAAGCGAGCGAGAAGATAAAGGAACTGATAAGGGGCTGGGAGGGGCTGCGCCTCACCGCCTACCGCTGCCCCGCCGGGGCGCTGACAATCGGCTACGGCCACACCGGGCCGGACGTGTTCCCCGGACAGAGGATAAGCCCCGGCTTCGCGGAAACGCTGCTTGAAGAGGACATCGCCCGATTCGAGGCGGAGCTTGACCGCTGGGGGATGATCGACCGCCTCCCGGAACTGACACAGCCACAATACGACGCCCTGCTGAGCTTCGCCTACAACGTGGGCACCTCGGCGCTGCGCCGCTCGACGCTGTGGCGCAGGGTGTGCGCCGACCCCTCCGACCCCTCGATCCCGGCGGAGTTCCGCAGGTGGGTGCATGCCGGGGGGAAGGTCATGCCGGGGCTGGTCAAACGCCGCGAGCGGGAAGCACAGATCTACGAACACGGGAAATACGACTGACCAATGGGATGCGATAATGACACAAGGCGGGCGAGGCTGCTCCGCAACCTGCTCCTGCTGGTTCTGCCGGCGGGGGCGGCGCTGGTCACCGGCATCGCCCTCGGGCGCTGCTCCTGCGGAAACCCCGAAGCCCGGCAACAGGCAACCGACGGCGTGGTGACGGTCGAGACGTTCACCGACACCCTGAGGACGACCGCCCCGGCGCCGGTCTCTGCGAAGCCCGCGGGGAGCGTCACCGCCCGGCTTCCGCTTTCCCGCGGAGCTGGAAAAGGCCGCTCGCCGCGGCTCGCTTCACCAGACAGCCCGAGGAGCACAGCCGCGGAAGCACCGGCTGACGTGACCGCCGATGTTTTCACCGCCGCGGAGCCGCCGGACAGCGCCGAGGTCGAGATACCCATAACCCGGAGCGTGTACGCCGACAGCCTCTGCCGACTGGTGGTTTCCGGCTACGGGGTCACTCTTGACACGCTGGAGGTCTATCCCAGCCGACGGGTGGTGACCGTCAAGAAGCCCCCGAAGCGGTGGCACCTCGGCATCTCCGCCGGCTACGCCCTGACACCCCGCGGCCTCCAGCCATACGTCGGAATCGGGGTGACTTATTCAATATTAGATTTTTGACATGGAGATAACGCTTGCCATAAATAAGGAAAACGTGATGCGGGAGGTTGCCGTGACGACCGCCTATACTGGCGGCAAAATGGATGGTGACGAGAACGCCCTGCACCGCATATCCACCGTTGACGAGGACGAGGCGCACCTTGATAGGTTTTGGGAAGAGTGCCGCTCCGACCTCTGCCAGGAGCTTATCGGCCTTGTGACTTTCGAGGGTATGGCGGATGATGTCTATTCGCTAAGGCTTGAAGTGTCGAAATCCTTTGACGAGGCTCTGTTGCCGAGCATGAAGCTGAGCCTGATGAGCTATTTCGTCCAGGGTATAGCGGCCAAATGGTATGTGTACACCAACAAGAGTGAGGCAGGGGAATACGCTGACAAGGCCAGACTACTGCTTGACGACATACACCGCAAGGCCGTGTACAAGAAGAAACCGACTCGCCCGACCTACGATGATTAACCAATAACCCCATCACAATGGAACAGAAAAAGACAATAACAGTAACACTTGAGTCCAGGGAAATCAAGTTTGACGTGATGAACAAGTCGCACCTCACCGGCCAGGCACGCAACGCTGAGGGGAAGGACTACCGCGCCACCGCGTACATGCAGGCGAGCGAGGATGACGAGCACGCCTACCAGATCCTCCGCGCCATCAGCAATGCTTTCTCGCATCTGAAAGTTGAACTCGGAGAGTATCTGCACGAGGACGGTTCCACCTCCAACAACCGCATAAACAAGATGGTCGAAGACGGGGATAGGCTGCTGCTTGTTTTCCTGCTCCCCTCGAACTTCAACAATTCGGCATGCGACAGCCTCGGAGGCATGCTCCATGAGTATATCGTCGACCGCACACTCTCGGAGTGGTTTGTGATCACCTCCCCGAATGACGCGCAGAACTACGCCAACCTTGCCACAGATGCTCTTGACCGGGCAAAGCAGGCACTGTACAAACGGGAGCGCCCGACACGTCCCACTTACAACGATTAAGCCATGTACCACATCGGTTGCGGCAGGAGCTGCTATGACAGCGATGCCCCGGACAGCAACGCCACGCGCAGTGTGATTCTGACATTCCATAGGGACCAGCTGCTCTACGACATCAAGAACTACGCCTATATCGAGGGGCATGTGTGGGGAGAGGAAAACCAGCACGCCCAGCACACGCTCGTTGAGATCGGCGAGGAGGGTAACGTTGACAGGGTGAACCGCATACTCGGCGTGGTACACGCCGCCGCGGTTGAAATGCTCTATCCTTATACCAAGGAAGAGCCGGTGGAGGACGAGGAGATATGCGACCGCATGTGGGTCCCAGTTGACTACAAAATTCAGATGCGGGTGCCGGCAACAATGTCACGCACCACGCTGCACCTGCTCAACAAGCTGATACACGAGTTCATGGTGGCGAGAGTGATTTATGACTGGCTGAGCATCACCCACCCCGAGGCCGCACGAAACTGGCTCGACAAAGCATCGGAGGCACAAGAAGAAATCAATAGCATCAAGAACAGCCGCACAGGTGTTTTGAGGCGGCCATCACACCCATTCTGAAAGCCGGACTCCCCCAGTCCCCGACAACGACGAGAGCCGGGACGCGTCAAGCGCCCCGGCTCTCTTTCGTTCATCAAACACAAAACCTGATTCATTTTGAAACTTCCTCTTAGCAAAGGTTATCTCGGCTGGTCGGTGAGCCGCGGCGCGAACTGGATTGACGCGCCGAAGATGCTTTCATCGGGCGATAGGTCGGCCAACAGGACTATGCGGAAATACTTGTAGGGGGTGCCGCGGAAACCGCGCAGGTAATGATCTTTGCTCGACCAGACGAGATGCCAGTTGTAGAGGTCTCGCGAGCCATAAAGTACGCATCTCACGCTGCCTTTGCGGAAGTAGCCGCGCTGGATAACGGTGTCAATGGTCTTGAGGACATCGGGGACCTCGAGCTTAATGGGTCGGGTGACGAGGAGCGCGGGGACATAACCCGTCATATCGGGCGTGGAGAAGTTGACAATACGCCCCTTGCGGTCGACGGCCATCGCGTCGGGATAAGAGTTGATCGCGTACGCCGTGTCGCAGCATGCCATGCCCCACCCTTTCGACTTCAAGGAGAACACATAGCCGTAGTCGCAGGCGGGGTTGAACAGATGGACACGCTGGTTGGCGTAATCGTAGACCATGGCGGCGTCTTTAAGGAACTCGCCAAAGGGAAGCAGGCTGGTTTCCCCCGCCGTGAAGCCTGAGAGTTCCATCAGTTTCCCGGATGACGGGAGGCTGTCGAAACGGAATGGTGTCTCCGTGCCGATAATGTCGGTTATGCTGGTGGCGACCGAGCCGGACAGCATCATGACGCCCCGGCGCGTGGCGAAGAGCACGGAGTCGTCGGTCTGCGTGATGCTCTGAGGGGAGACGCAGACATCGCGAGTGACGGGCTGGCGGGCGGTAAACGCACCGGTGGAGGAAACCTCCATGGCCCAGACGCCCTCGGTGGTAAAGGCGTAGAGGGGGAACTGGCCGAACTGTCCCTGGGAGAGAGCCTTTGTGGCGGCGGACAATCCGAGGACGGCTCCGTTGCCGACAGTCGTCACGCCGGTGGGAGGAATATAGAACGGATTATTGGCCTCGGAAGAATGTATTTTAGATTCGGCCACATAGCTTGCGTTTGTAAGGCTTTCATCTGAGACACTTTCTGGGCTAAGCAAAGCATGGCTTGAAAGAAAATACGCCCCGTTAAGGAAGTCATGCGGTTTGAGGGGTATGATATGCGTAGGGCCTCCGTCTATCTCGATTTTCATCTTATACGCTGTCGAATCGGGATGGAAGATATACCTTGGGCAGATTTTCGCGAGATTGAATATTCGTTGTGATTCACAATCGCTTCCGTTAAACGAATAAAGTTTTACGCCCTGTGTCATCGACCATATGGTGACCTTTACTAACGATGGTTTCCCCTCGTAACCAACTGCGTTTGAATTAGCCGGTATACATGTTCTGATAGGCAAAGGCGCTGGTGGCTTAATCCGCATATTCGCCATATTGAAACGGGCGTTATAAGCACTTACCGCAGTCGGTATCAGCAAACTATGGGAAGAATTATCATCAGGAAGAGTTGGCCGTGCCACAAGCGATGACAGGTCATTGTCATATGGTTTCACATAGACAAAGTCCTCAGATAACACAATATCATCAAATTGAATTTCAGAGAATTTGTAAAACAGATTGCAGCCCCGGACATGTTCCAAGAACTTATCCATAACTGGAATTTCATAAACATTGCCACCTCCGTTACCTGACAGGTCAAAAAAGCGATCCAAGAATGTCGGCTGCCCTCGCCGACCGAAATCCTCATCCTTGTAGTACGGACCGGGAAGCACGTTAGCATAACTGCCCGTAAGGATGTGATAGTCATCTGCCTCTTTGGCAGCAGTTTCAGAGATTGGGCGGATGCCAGTGCGGCCAATTTCGCCACCCTCCCCGGTTTCATCAATTCCGTCCTCCATGTCTTCCTCATAGCGGCTCGGAGTCCTGGCCGGATAACTTCCGCGGAAAAAAGCCCCGTTGTTGCTTTTGATATAATACGGGAAAGACACTGTACGATAGTTCTCAATTTCTCCAGCCTGGTCAAACGTATACAATGGTGCGGAAACAAATATCTCCACGGCACTGACTATATCTTTCCATTTGGCAAAAGTTTCCCGGTCGAACGGCAGGATACGCCCCATAAGCACAAACCTGCCATTGCCTGAGAGGTCTATCACGGCCTCATCGTCCTTACGGACTTGACCGAGACGCACTATCGGTGGAATGGCGACCGGAAGCATAAGCACAGGCGCAGAGTGCCACGCGTAAGAGCCATCGAACAACCGAAAGGCGTAACGCACGAAAAACGGCTGATAAAAACACCCCTTTTTCGTGGCACTCTCCGCTGCGGAGGACAACAGTGCGCCCATAATAGCCGTTGATAATTTTTTCACATCTTCTTTTGACGGCGCTCTGTTTGAACTCCCGCTAAATAACTCCTTGTCATAACCGATAGTTCTGTTCTCCAAACCGGTTTTGGCTTTTTGACAGCCAAATTCAATGGGAACAAACGGAGGCCGGTTGCCCAATGACATATATGAATGTTCCCGCCAAATGTAGTAGCGTATGCCGTCAGACGTGGCAATCATAACGATGTTTCCAACAGAGGTAACTCCGTTGATGGTAGACGTCACGTTCTCTATATATTCCGCATCAGAGGTATCTTTCTGCCCGTTGCCAATCGGACACCAGTATAACGAACTCCCTTCCGCACAATCCCGGATTGATAGCAGATTCCTCGCCCCATCGGGCTTATGGATGAACAGCGCTCTTTCCCCGTCCGCCATCCGTAATTCCATAAATTGCGGGAAAAGGGGGCGCATAGTACCGTCCTCGGGGATGAGGTTCAGGGAGAGTGCCAGGGAGCCGTCGGGGCATTCGTAGTCGGAGGGGACGGCGGTGTGGCCGGAGTATTTTATATCCTTTATCATAGCGAGCAGCGATATATGATTGTTATGTATGTGGTGTTGTCGTGTTCAATCTCATTCCCGCACGGGCAGCGAAGCCTGACCGTTGTCCCCGCCTTGGCAAGGACGGCGTTCGTTATCGCTCTTGAACAGGCGCGGAAGGTTCCTTTGCCGTTGGTTGTAGGCCATACCATTCCGGCATGTCTGCCCGCGTAGGCACCGGCACGGAGTTTCACATACAGATACAGTTCCCCGCCATTCTCCGAGATACCGATCACATCACCCGGAACGAGAGACAGCTTCCGAGCGATACTGGCGGATATGTCGATCCTGCCGGAGGCATGGAAAGATATGTCGTGTTTGCGCGAGTTGGGTAATATGCTTTTCATCATTGGCAAAGTTAACAAGTGGGCTCGGTTTAGGGGCTTTAAGTTGTGGGAGAGAATAGGTTTGTTTGTTGAGGCTGGGGTTGACCATTGTGACCCAATGCGCGGACACGCTTTATCTCGCAGTCAATTTCGGCTTCAAGAGCCTTGGATTTACGCAGAGCATCATGCGACCGTGTGCTGAAATTGTCTTTTTGAGCCTCACGCATAAGGGCAACCTTTTCAAAGAATTGTCGAGGATTCATATTGTCAAATCAATCTTGATATAATCCTCCATGAACGCCTTTGCGTCAATCGCCGTTTCGGGGAACATACCGCCGGTTACGAGGTTCTGATACTTGGCGTAGGAGTTGGTGAATAGGTTGTGGAACACCACATTGTAGGCGTTGCCAAATTTGCGCACGGACGATGATTGAGGATGCGTGTCTATGAATGTCTGCGTAGACGCTATCAACCTTTTCAGAAACTTTGGATATTTTACAAAGTCAGACTTGCCGTTATCACTTCGCAAAGGACAACCGATGCAGCCGAGCCGTCTTTCAACGTGGAAATTACCCTGCTCGTCATAATAGAGCGGATGGCACTTTATTCCGCGCTCGGCGATGAACTCCGCAACATCATCGTCAGTCCATTCAAGGATTGGCAGATAGATTTGCACACATGAGGTTTTCTTATCGTAGATGCGGCACACTTCCGGCTCATGGTAACGCTTTGCCCGCTTGACGCTCTCGCTACGGCGTATGCCCTGCACGGCACGGTCGCAGACCTTGTACTCTTTCAGATACTCGCAGCAGAACCGCGCCCTGCGTGTCGGACAGCCTTTCTTCTTCACCAAGTCAAAAAAGTTGATTGTCGGCGCAAGCACCTCGACACCCTTGCTCTTGCAGTGGGCGATGGTACCCGGGGGATCTATTGAAGTATTCTTATAGATTGCCCGATGAGGTATGCCCGCCATCTTCGCAAGCTCCAGAATGACCTCGGAATCCTTACCCCCGGAAAACGAGACCTCAATATCGCCGTCCTGCGGAATGGACTGCAACAGCCTTATGGCGAAATCTACCTTATGTTGTAATGCAGGGGTCATATCGTTAAAAGTTCTTATGATTTTAGATACTCTCGGCAAGTGAAGCCTTTTCGGGGAGAAAACTCCTTGAAATCGCACGAAGTCCACAATTCACGCCTATTCGCCCAATGCGCCATGTCTTTCTGCCATTTCGGGATTATCTGCTTAGGGTTGTTGAAGTCGCGGAAAGGCTGCGCCACT
>CAJTRT010000022.1 GCA_910579105.1 uncultured Muribaculaceae bacterium
ACTTGGCTCCTCGGAGCCGTTAACAAATTCTCAAAAAATAACCGAAGTATTGTTTGGATGATATTGATTATTTTTTTCGTTTTTCTGCCATTATGACCTGTATAACAACCGACAGTTTAGTTTTGGCTCTTGCTTTAACCGAGTTTTAACCCTTCACAGCGTGATTCCGTAAATAAACCTAAAATCAAATAGTGCCTTTTAAACTTCACGCGAAACGCGAAAAAAAGTATATTCGCGGGCAACAAGCGAAACCCACGCCATGGAAACCCTACAACTCAGAAAAATATTAGGGCGATTCCGCCTTGCCGCGCCTGCCGGCGACATCCGCCCGCTGGGCGACGGACTGATAAACGACACATACTTTGCCGAGCCAGGATATGTGCTCCAGCGCGTCAACCACAGGATTTTCACTGACGTTGACGGGTTGCAACGAAATATCGAGCAGGTTACCGGCCACATACGCCGTAAGCTTGAAGCCGCTGGAACGCCGGATATCGACCGCCGCGTGCTCCATTTCAGAAAGGCCGACAACGACAAGACGTACGTGGAAGCCGACGGCGACTTCTGGCGCGTGTCAGACTTTATCGAACAATCAGAGACACGCACGGAAGTAACACCACTTTCGGCACACCAGACCGGAAAGGCATTCGGCGATTTCGAGGCGATGCTCATCGACCTCCCCGCACCTCTTGTCGAGACCATTCCCGACTTTCACAATATGGAGTTACGTCTCCGTCAACTACGAGACGCCGTCGCCCGCGATTCGGCAGGCCGACTCTCGCAGGTCAAAGGACTCGTTGACGACATGGAGGCGTTGGCCGGCGAAATGTGCCTTGCCGAACGTCTCCACCGCGAGGGGAAACTCCCGAAACGCGTATGCCACTGCGACACCAAAGTATCAAACATACTGTTCGACCCGTCTGGCGAGCCGCTGTGCGTGATCGACCTCGACACCGTCATGCCATCTTTCGTTTTCAGCGACTTCGGCGACTTCCTGCGGACCACCGCCAACACCGCCGCCGAGGACGAACCGGATCCGGACAAAATCGGCTTCGACATGGAAATATTCAAGGCTTTCGCCGAAGGATACCTCGCATCCGCCGGGAAATTCCTGACCTCCGTCGAACGTGAAAATCTTCCGTTCGCGGTAACCCTGTTCCCTTATATGCAGGCCGTCCGATTCCTGACCGACTACCTCAACGGCGATGTATATTACAAAACCTCATACGGGGAACACAATCTCGTCCGCACCCGTTCACAGTGGCGTTATTTCGAAATCACCCGAAACGAGCTCGGGGCAATGTGCGATTTCATAGCTCATTGCCCCGATAATTGAATTAAATAACACTGTCCGGGCCGCTACCATCCGGGGGTCTGTACAAGGTTCGGATTGCGGTCAAGCTCCACCAGCGGCACCGGCCAAAGCTCGTGGCGCGGCTGGTATGAGCGGGTGTACATCAGATCGCCGAATATGTCTGTCGCGTCCTTCACCGTAGATTCAAGCATACCCCAGCGGCGCAAATCCCAGTAGCGCTGTCCTTCGCCGGCGAGTTCAAAGGCACGCTCGCGACGTATGCGTTCCGCCACAGCGTCGTGCCCCTCTGCTGCAAGCCACGCCTCGCCTGAATTAATCCCCGGCATGCCTACACGCCCGCGCACCTTGTTCAGTTCCGTTACGGCCTTGTCCGGGAAGCCGCTCTCGTTATACGCCTCTGCGAGCATCAGAAGCACATCGCCCAGGCGTATCAGTGGAAACTCATAAGGCGTGCGGGTATATTCGCCCCAATAGCCGTCGAGATTGCCGGTAGGAATCCACTTACGCCAGAAATAAGAGTTCCACCCCTCGGAATTACGGATAAACGCCATAGCCTCCATGGGCGCGCCCCCCTTGCTCGGATCGGCCAGCACGAACTGCTTGTCGCGCGGCGACGATCCGGCATCCGTCCCGAGGTAGTGGGAATAGGGGGTTATAATGTTCAGGCAGAGGCGCGGGTCGCGAAGGCGGTAAGCGTCCATAACCTTCGAGGTATCGCAGTCGAGAGTGTTTGTCACCATAGTCGAACCTTGGTCAATGGCCACGCTGAGCAGGCGGCGCCGTTCTTCGGATGATGCCGCGTTGAAGCCTGGAAAAACATCATCCCAGTTGAACGGGGTGCCGTCGAGGTTCTCATACATATCGGCGAGCGTCGTCGAAGGCACTATCGCGTTCCCCGCGATAAGGCGCATCGTGGATTTGTTGCCGAAATACGACACAATATCAAGCGCGTACCCGGCCACGTTGCCGTCAATCGACTGTATGGAAAATATCATCTCGGGCGAATGTTTGCCGTTGTAGAGGCGGAACAGCTCGTTGTAATCGCCGTGAAGCTCATATCCGTAGTTATTGGTCTTGTTGTACACTATCTCCTCGAAATCGCTGACAGCGTCGCCCCACTGGCCATTATACAGATATACCTTGCCGCGCAACGCGTAAGCCGCGCCCTTGGTGGCTCTTCCGAGGTCTGCCGCGTCCCATTCCACCGGCAACTTGTCGATAGCCTCGCGGAGGTCGTCGAGAATATGCCAGCGCAACTCATCCGGAATGCACCGGGGCGCTTTCAGGTTGGCGAACTCGGCGTTGATGTCGCAGCTCTCGTCATAGTAAGGCACCCCGCCCCAGCAGTTGAGCATACGGAAGTATGCCATGGCGCGCAGGAATTTCGCCTCACCCGTCACGCGGTCGATGGTCTCGCGGCTGATCGGCATCGACGCCACATTGCGTATCACCGTGTTGGCGCGGTGGACAAGCTCATAGAGGTACTGCCAGTGGTTCTGCACGCCGCCGCTGGCAGACGAAAAAGAGGTGCCGCGAGCCACATCAGCCCAGGGCGACACGCCATCCGCCAGGTCGGAACACATATCGAACGTGAACTCCATGCCGAAGCACCATGGAGCCTTCATCGCGGCATACATACCCACCGCGGCCTGGCGCGCGTGTTCCTCGGTCTGCCAGAATGTCTGGCCCGACATCTGGTCGGCAGGCACATAATCGAGATCCTCGCACCCGGAGGCAAGCAGCGCCAGGGCGGTCAAAGGGGCCATATATATTGTCTTCATAAAGGTTTCGTCATTTTGGGTCAGAAAGTAAGGTTGATGCCGAGGGAATACTGGCGCGTCATCGGATAACCGACGTTTGAGCCTACCTCGGGATCGAAGCCCGGGAATTTCGTCAGGGTGAACAAGTTGTCGATGCTGGCGTAGATCTTGAGGTTCTCCACCCAGAACTTGTTCGTGATCTTATGCGGGATGGTATAACCGAGTTGTATGTTCTTGCATCTGAAATAAGCCGCGTTATGCACGAAAGCGTCGCTCGCGATATTGTTACGGCCATCGGCACTGTTGCGCAGCTGCGGGTATTTCGAATCATATGGATTCCACGGAGTCCAGGCGTTATCTGTTATATCCTTGTTGAGCGACTGCCCCATGACAGTCACAAAGCGGAACGCCTGGTTGTTATAATAGACCTGGTGGTTCCCAACCCCCTGGAATAGAGCGCTGAAATCAAATCCGTTCCATGCCGCCGACAGGCTTATGCCGTAGGTAAGGCGCGGAAGCGGGCCGTGGCCGATCTCAACGCGGTCGTTCGCGTCAAGGCTGCCGTCGCCATTCGCGTCGGCATAGAGAAAGTCGCCAAGCTCGGGACGCTGGTAGGTCGAAAAGTATGCCGGGTTGCGGTCCACGAGCGACTGAACATAGTCCAGATCGGCCTGGTCGCGCACTATGCGGTCGACCGTCATGACGTAGAGCTGCCGGATGGGCTTCCCCTCCTGGGTCTTGTAGACTCCATCGATCGAGGCGACATCACCCTGGAACCTGGTCACCTTGTTGTTGACGAACCCGAGATTGAAGCCGATGCCATAAGACACCTTCCCCACGCGGTCGTTCCAATGCAGGTCAATCTCAAATCCCTTGTTGTTCACTTCGCCGGCGTTCTGGTTCGGGACAACGCTCGTGCCGTGCTCCAACGGCGCAGGAAGCGAGATCAATATCCCTTTGGTATCCTTGTTGAAAAACTCCACGCTACCGCTGAGACGATGGTTTAGAAAACCGAAATCCATGCCGACGTTCGTCATATGCGTCTTCTCCCACGACAGCTCGGGGTTGGAGAGCACAGTCTGGGCGAAACCTCCGGCAATCGCGCCATTGAGCACATAGTTCGCGGTCGCGAACAGCGGCTGGTACATATAATAGCTCGTTGTCGCGTTGTTGCCCAAAGTACCGTAGGAGGCGCGGAGCTTCAAGTTCGATAGCCACCCTGAAGCGCTCCGCATGAACGCCTCCTCCGATACACGCCAACCCACGGCCACCGAAGGGAAGTAGCCCCACCGACTATCAGGCGCGAACTTCGACGATCCGTCGGCACGGAAGTTGGCTTCAAGCAGATATTTGTCGTCCCAGTTAAGGTTGACGCGTCCGAAATATGAGCGCATGGCCCACTCGGTATAGTTTCCGGCGATCTCGCCGTTGGTGGTCCCGGCATCGATACCCGTCAGAGAATCGTCAATCAGGTCGTATTTGCGGAACATCTCATACTCATCCTTATCGTATTCCTGGCTCGCCCCCGCAAGCACAGAGGCTTCCAGCTTCGAGACCTTGAACTGGTAGCTGGCGGTTATTTCCGACGAGCGGTATGTATGCGCGTAATTGTAACGGCGTATGTATGTGCGCACCGTACCCTCGCGGAGCAGTACCGGGCCGTCGAACGTGAAACGGTAGAGGTCGCGGTCGGTCAGATGCTGCTCGACGCGCCGGTCCCAGATGTTGTATGTGAACGAGCCCTGGATTGTCAGTCCCTTCAACGGCTCAACCCGCGCGTGGAGCTTTGTCACCAGGCGACGGGTGCGGGTGGGAAAGTCGTCCTTGTAGAACCACTGCCGGCGATAGGGATTGAAGTTGCTGACATTTTCCTCCTCCGGATTCTGGACACCGCCGTAAAGCCCCGTTGCGGGATCGTAGAGCGTCATGCCCGGCACGGTGTTGAACGCTCCCGAACCGAAAATGACATCGCCTCCGGCCGCCGCGTTCTCCGACGACGGGTTGTTCTTGTCGATATAGCCGAATATGTTGGCTCCAACCGACAGCCACGGCTTTATGTTCACGTCGAGATTCGACCGAAGCTGGTAGCGCTCATAGTCGGTGTAATATATCATACCCGGATTGTTGACATATCCAAACGATATGTTGTAGCGCACACGCCGTCCGCCACCCGTTACCGAAAGGTTATGGCTCTGAACCACCGACGGATTGCGATAGATGTGGTCCTGCCAGTCGGTGTTGGGATAGATTGTCGGATTACGACCGGCATCGTCGCGCCACTCGTCGATTTTCTCCTGGGAGAACCTGGGAGCCTGCCCGTTAAGCAGCAGCCCATAGTTCTGAATCTCCATGAAATCGGCATAGTCAGTCACAAGGTTAAGCCGTTTGGCGACCACCTCGAACGACACGTTGCCGCTATATGTGAAGCGGGGCGCCGACTGTGCGCCGTGGCGCGTGGTTATTAGGATCACACCGTTGGCAGCCCGCGAGCCGTAGATTGCCGCCGACGCCGCGTCTTTCAAAACCGATATGTTCTCTATATCCCTTGGATTTATATCGCTTATCGACACGCCCGTCATCCCGTCGACCACCACCAACGGAGCCGCGTTGTTAAGCGTGCCTATGCCACGGACCGTAATCGACTGTCCCTCGTAACCGGGAGTCGTGCCCCCGCTGTTGGTGACGGTCAGACCGGGCGCGAGGCCGGCAAGAGCGTTCGCCGCATTCGTAACCGGACGGTCGGCAAGCGCCTTCGAGCCGATCGACGATACTGAGCCGGTAAGATCGACCTTGCGCTGAGAGGCATAGCCTACCACGACCACCTCTTCGAGAAGTTCCGAACGCTCCTCGAGCGTAACCGCGTACTCGTCCTTTCCTGGCACGACCTCAACACGCGCCGGCACGCAGTTGACATAAGAAACCGTCAGACTGCATTGTTCCGGAACATTGGGTATGCAGAAACGTCCATCGACATCCGTAATTGCCGACAGCCGAACATCCTCCTTGACGCTGACAGCCGCTCCGATTACCGCGTCACCGTTACTGTCCCTGACGATACCGCAAACATTCTGCCGTCCCTGCGCCGGAATGGTAGTTACAGCGGCGACACTGTCGGCCGGCTCCATGGCGGCAGCTGTGCCCGGTAGACCAAACGAGAGCGCCAAGCATAATAATGATGATGAATAGATAATAGTAACTGTTTTCGCACTCATAAATCAGCGTGATATTACTTTCAACAAGAAATCACATTTAGCTTAAAAACAAATCATATGTGACGATGTTCATAATATGGCGCGAATTTACTCCTTTCCCCACCACCCCGCAACCATCCGTCAACAGACACCCCGAATCAGTCAATGAACCGCATACGGCGTCAGGCCACGTCCGCTTTAATGGCCGCAAGCGTTAACACGGTCTGTCTGGCCGCCGAATCAATATCCGATTCTATTTGTCACACCTTACAATTTATCTCCCCTTTACGGCCTGCCCCGCTTAACCGATCTCTATAACGAGGTAGTTCGTCAGTGACCAGAAAAGAGCCGGGTCGGTTATAATCAAGACTTTGCAACCATCATGGTCTGTAATCCTGTATGAACCGGCAGGATGGTTAGTATGGATTCTCGCTTTGCGGTTCCGCAACGGCAGTTCGCGAAGAAGGCGTTTGTCGCTCGCGGAAAAGAATCCCCTGTCGAAATCACCCGGCAGCAGTTTAGCCTTGCGGAGGAATCCTGTCTCTATCACGCGGTGCTCTTTAAGTTCATCCTTTGTCGCTGCCACGTAATAGCATGTGTTTAGCTCGTCAGCCAGACGGGATGCTTCCGCATTGGCCGAATCCAGGTCGCGGCTCACGGCTTCTACCGTGGTGTTCAGAGAGTCAACAGCGATGCTAAGGCTCCCTATGCGCTCTTCCGCATCTGCCAGAACGCGGTTCAGGCGCTCTATTTCGCGGCACTGCGCGTCGTTCTGAAGCCTGAACGCCTCGATCGCGTCTTTAAGCTCGTCGGTATACAGCATTGACTTGCTGAGATTGTTTTCCAACTCGGCCAGCCGCTCGCGACGGCGGCGGAGGGTGGCGCACACAGCGGCTATATCAGCTTTCAGGCGTTTGTTGCCTGCCGTGTCAATATCCGGCTGCCGTCCGTTGATCGCTACCACGTTTTCCAACCTCTTGATTTCCTCCATCCCCGAAGCTATGTCCTTCACGAGGGCCAACAGATGGTCGCGTTCCTCTATTGCCGTGGCCAGCTCCTGCCTGGACGCGTCCATCAGCGACTGTTTCGCGGCATCGTCGCCGACGGATCCGCCGCATGATTGCAGCAGCAGTAACAACATGGCTGTCGATATGGCTATACCAGGCTTCATAGCCGCGAAATTAAGCAATTTTTCCGAAAGGGAAGCCATGTGTCAACAAAGCGCGTGTAACTTTCAATGAATGTGAGGCGCGGCGTTTGCCTGGCCGGGTCGGAAAGCGTAACTTCGCGATATGAAAACCTTTGAGGACAAGCCGGGGAGGCTGATAGATCTTTTTTTCTGCGTCATATTCATGCCGCTGCTGGTATTACTCGGACCAGCACGAGACTGGGTCATACCCTTTCCATTGTTTTTCATCGTCTCTGTAACATTCCTTTACGGATGCTATTTCGCTTTGAAGAGGCTAAACCTGCCGAAAATGTTATTACGCGGGGATTACCGGCGGATAGCCATAATATGCGCCGTCTTGATCCTCGCCAACTATCTGCTAACCCTGTTCCCCCTGCCGAAAGTGGATTTCATAACGCCTTCGATGAGCCGGTTCCAGACAAGCGTGCGCGACCACGAAGTAGCGCTCACGCTATGGCTTATGTTCTCACTGGTGTCGGCGTATGCCCTGCTTACCTCGCTCGTCATCGAGCTGTACTCGCAACTGATACGCACCCGCGAGGCTCAGGCGCAGCGCGACCGCGCGGAACTGGCCATATTCAAGGCGCAAATAAGCCCCCATTTCCTGTTCAACACTCTCAACACTCTGTACAGCCTCGTAATAGGCACCTCGCGGAAAGCCGAAGACGCGTTCATCAAGTTCACCGACATTCTCAAATACACCTATATCACAATTGAGAACGAAACCGTGGCGATTGCCGAGGAAGCGACATATATCAGTAACTACATCGACCTGCAACGCATACGCCTGAATGACCGCACCAAAATCATATGGAAGCTGGAAATCGACAATGAATCCGTCCCTATTCCGCCGATGCTGATGCTTACATTCGTAGAGAACGCCTTCAAATACGGCGCGTCGACCATCCATGACTGCGAAATCCTTATCACTCTCAGCCTAACGAACGGCCATCTTGAATTCACAACCCGGAACCAGATAATGAAGCACGCCGACCAGGTGCGCGCCGAACTTCCCCGCGGAATAGAAAACTGCCGCAACCGCCTCGAAGGGATGTATCCGGAAAGGCATACCCTCGACACATACGAGGCTGAGGGCGTGTTCTATCTGCGAATGACAATCGAGTTATATTGACATGGAGAACATAATCAAATGCATAGCTATTGACGACGAGCCGCTGGCCATTGATGTGATCGCCAAATTCTGCGAGCGCCGCGGCGGAATGAGTCTGCGGGCATTTTCCGACCCTGACCTGGGCTTAGAGGCGGTTCTATCCGATAAACCCGACATCCTTTTCCTCGACATAGAGATGGGGGACACAAGCGGCCTGGCCATCGCCTCGCGGCTTCCAGCCGAAATATGCGTGATATTCACCACCGCGTATCTCCACTACGCGGTCGAAGGATTCAACCTCGACGCCGTTGACTACCTGCACAAGCCATTTTCATACAACCGGTTCGAAACGGCAATCGCGAAAGCCATACGGCGATTAGGCCGGGGAATGAGTGCCGGCACACCGGCTAAACGCCAGGGCAGCATCGTGGTAAAACAAGGTTACAGCAATGTGACCATCCTGTTTGACGACATTATCTACATCGAGGCAGTAGAGCGCTATTCGCGCATATACCGCCGGTCGGGAGGTCGCGTCGTGACCCGCATACTGCTCAAACAAATTTTCGGGATGCTTCCTGCCGGCGACTTCATACGCGTCCACCGCTCATTCATCATATCCAGTTCCAAGATCGCGAGCTACACCCGTCAGGAAATACGCCTTATCTCCGGCCAATCGATTCCTGTCGGGCGCCAGTATGCCGCGGTCCTCGACTCCCTGCCAAATATGTAGAGTATGGGGGGCTGTGGTGAAAACAGGGAGGTTTTTCGACCAAAAGGAAAATTTAAGCACGGATTTCCGCGTAACTTCGCGGTTGCGATTGCGAATCAGTTTTACCTGATGAAAAAAAATCCAGTCATCGCGACTTTTAAAATATGGATAGATTTGCCTTATGGGCCGCGGTAGCGGCCATGACCGTCGGAGGAGTATCATGCCAGAAACGTACCGACAGTAATAGTGATAATGACGCCGTTATCCACAACGTGTTTCTTGTCGAGCCTATGCGGGCAGGCGCTATGGAGACTAAGGATTTCGCGGGACGCGTCGAGGAAGCCCGCTCAGTAGCGGCAGCTTTCAAGACAGCGGGCGAGATCGAGCGCGTATATGTAAAGGAAGGGGACCGTGTGCGCCGAGGCCAGCTTCTTGCCGTGCTCGATTCCTCCGACTACGTACTGGGTGTCAACCAGCTGCGCATACAACGCGCCCAGATAGAATCGGAAATCGCGCGCCACGCCAAACTCCACGCCTCGGGCGGATTGAGCGACAACGACTACGAGAAAGCCACAGCCGGCGCGAAACAGCTCGGCTACCAGCTCGCCCTTAACGAAAAGAAAATATCCTACTGCCGGCTGACGGCTCCGACCGACGGTGTGGTGGCCAACGTCAACTTCGAGCCGGGCGAGATGGTCGACGCGGGGACCCCCGTGATCGACATTATGGATAATTCCCACCTGGAAGTCGTGGTCGACCTACCTGTCAGCGCGTACCTCAGGCGCGGCGAGTTCGCCGGTTTCAACGGAAGCTCCCCGAGGTTTCCGGGACACTCTTTCCCGTTACGGATGCTGAGCCTCACTCCGAAAGCCGACAACAACCAGCTATACCAGCTGAAACTCGGCATGCCGGGAGCCAGCGGCATCGCGCTTACGCCCGGAATGAACGTCACCGTGTCGATCTCCACCGGAAGTGATGGCGACAGCGGGCTGACGGTACCCGCGTCGGCCCTGTTTGACAACGCAGGGAAGCCATCTGTCTTTGTGTTCAACCCGGCTGATTCCACTATCACGGCCACGCCGGTAACCATCTCCGGCACAGGCAGCGCCGACGGTATGGTAACCGTTACCTCCGGCATCAGCCCGGCTCAGAGCGTGGTAAGAGCCGGAGTCCACCACCTGCTCGACGGGGAAAAAGTGAACGTCATCGCACCCCCATCATCATATAACGCCGGAAACCTGCTATGATAGAACGCGTTACAAAATTTTTCATGCAGCGCCGCACTTTGTTCTGGGCGCTGATGGCCGGCATACTGATGATGGGCGTGCTGAGCTTCATGCGCATGCCCAAACTCGAAGATCCCGCTATCGCGGTCAAGCAGGCATCAGTGATACTGGTCTATCCGGGTGCCGACGCGCACCAGGTCGAGATAGAGGCGGCACAACCTGTCGAGGACGCGCTACGCACACTCCCTGACATTAAGAAAATAAAGACCGAGTGCCGCCCTGGCCAGGCGATGATCAACGTGGAGTTCGTCATGGAACTCCCGGTTGAAGAACTCGAACAACGCTTCGACCTTATACGTCGCAAGGCTTCCGATGTGGCGATGACCCTGCCGCAGGGGTGCATGGAACCGATAGTCGTCGACGACATGGTGGATGTCTACGGGCTGCTGTTCACCCTCACCGGCGACGGATACGGCTATAACGAAATGGAGCGGTACGCGAAAATGCTGCGACGCGAGTTGCTGGCAGTCCCGGGAGTGCGCCGAGTGAATATCGGTGGCGTGCCGCAGGAAGTTCTGACAGTGGCGTTCACCCCTGAGCAACTCGCCCGCAACGGGCTTATGCCCGCACAGATAATGATGGCGTTGCAATCAGCCGCAAAAACAGTCGACGCCGGTGCCCTCAGCGCGTCAGGCGACCGGGTGTCGATAAACGTCAGCGAGGCGGTAGTCACTGAAAAAGACCTCGCCAACCTGCTGATCGACACCCCGGAAGGCAAAAAGGTCCGTCTCGGGGACCTGGCGGTAATAACACGCGCCCAGGCATCACCGAAACGCAATCTTATTTTTGTTGACAACGAGCCCGCGCTGAGCATAGCCGTGACCCTCGAAAAGTCGGCCATCGTGCCCGATGTCGGGAAGGCGGTCGATGCGAAAATATCAGAGGTAACGCGCTCCATGCCAGCCGGGATGGAGCTTCAGAAAGTCTTTTACCAGCCCGACAAGGTAAGCCAGGCGATAGACGGCTTCATGCTCAACCTGCTCGAATCCGTGCTGATCGTAATCGTGGTACTTATGTTCGCCATGGGCTGGCGTTCCGGCATGATCATCGGGTTCGGCCTGATACTGACCGTGGCTCTCTCGTTCCCGATACTCGCGAACCTCGGCACGACCCTGCAAAGGATTTCCCTCGGAGCCTTCATAGTCGCCATGGGAATGCTCGTAGACAACGCGGTGGTGATAATGGACGGCATCCTCGTTGACAAGCGGCGCGGGCTGCGCCCGGAAACCTACCTCTACCGCGTCGGGCGCAACACGGCGCTACCGCTTCTCGGCGCTACCGTCATAGCCGCCTGCACGTTCCTGCCGATATATCTCACCCCGGGTTCCGTAGGCGAGTTCGCGGGAGACCTTTTCCTGGTAATCTGCGTAAGCCTGCTGGTCAGCTGGGTGCTGGCGCTCATCCAGGTCCCGGTCTGCGCCGCGGCGTGGTTCGGAGAAAAAGATCCGGGAAAGGCCGCTGACGAGATAGAGGCATCGGCGCCGAAGCCAAACGCGTTCAACCGCGCGGTAGGGCGACTGCTCCGATGGCTTATCGGCCACAAGGCCATATCGCTGACCGCGGCTGCCGCCATATTGCTGGTAACCGTCGCGGGCGCCATAAAAGTGCGGCAGGTATTCTTCCCTGATTTTGATTACAAGCAGTTTGTAGTCGAGTGCTATTTCCAGCCGGAAGCGCATCCCGAGGCGGTTGCCGACCGGATTCTCGCCCTCGCCGACAGCGCCAGGTCGTTTCCCGGCGTCGACCGTGTCGTGGTCAGCACCGGTAACGCGCCGGCCCGTTACACCCTCGTGCGCCCGATGCCTACCGGTGGTGACAACTACGCCGAGATGATTGTGGACTGCGCCGACTTCAAGACCATGCAGCGGGTCCAGAACGAATTGCGCGAATATCTCCGCGGCATCGCCCCGGAAGCGTATGTCAGAACCCGCAAATACAACTTCTCCATCTCATCGTCGCACACTGTTGAAATCGAGTTCGCGGGCCCGGATCCCGCCGTTCTCCGAAATCTGAGCGCCCAGGCCGAAGCCCTTATGCGCGAGTGTCCCCTTGTGGACCCTTATTCCGTGCAGAACAACTGGATGCCGCGCGGCAGGCAGATTACCTTCAATTATTCGCAAGCCGACGCGCAACGGGCCGGCGTCAACCGCGCCGACGTCGGCAACGCACTCCAGGCCGCGGGCGACGGCATGGCGGTCGGGGTAGTCGCCGACGGCGACAAACAGGTGCCGGTCTACGTCATAACGCGCCGTTCCGATGGCTCGCGTGTCACCGACCTGGGAAACATACCCGTGTGGTCAACCGCCAACATCAGCTTTGACCCGGCGAAACTCGCCGGGCTGGCCACCGGCGCGACGTCGCCGGCCGACCTGCGCGAAAACATGTTCCGCTCCACAATGCTCGCGGCAGTGACCGATTCGGCGACACTCGGATGGAACGAGACCATGATCACGCGCCTCAACGGGCGGAGGGTGATCGAAGCCGAGTGCGACCCCGATCCGCTGAATCCCGACGCGACCCCGGCCAAAGTCGAGGCGTGGCTGAAAGACCGCGTCGGCGGGATAGAGCTTCCGCCAGGATATGAAGTCCGTTTCGTGGGAGAAGGCGAGCTTAGCGGCGAAGCCATAGAGAAACTAATCGGATTCATGCCCATGATCCTGCTGATCGTGTTCGCCGTGCTGCTCTGCCTGTTCAACAACTGGAAAAAACTCTTCGTCGTGCTCGTCAGCTTCCCGTTCGTGCTGTGCGGCATCGTGCCGTTGCTGCTTCTGACCGACACACCCTTCACATTCCTCGCCATTCTCGGATTCATGGGGCTGATAGGTATGATGGTGAAGAACGCGATCGTGCTCGTCGACGAAATCACGCGCCTGAGCACCGAAGAGGGCCAGCATCTGTTCCACGCCGTCGTCAACGCCACGCTTAGCCGCGTGCGCCCTGTCATGCTCGCGTCGTTCACCACCATTGTCGGCATGATACCCCTTATTCCCGACCCCATGTATGGCTCGCTCGCGGTAGTTGTGATCGGCGGCCTTTTCGTAGGCACGTTAGTCACACTGCTTCTCCTCCCGCTGTTCTATTCCATCCTGTTCAAAGTAAAAAAGCCCGATGAATAAGATCTTGACTTTCGCCGTTGCCATGGCGGCCCTTACCTCTCTGACAGCCTCGGCCATAACCCTGGATTCAAGACAGTGTGTCGCCATGGCACTGGAAAGCAGCGCCGACCTGAAAGTGGCCGACAACTCGCTTGAACAGACGCGCCTGCAACGAGGGGTGGCACGCACGGCATATCTGCCGAACTTCGCCGGTTCGGCGATGCTCAACAGCATGCTCCCCGATATGGAGGCCATGGGCATGACCCTTAACATGAAGGCTATGTGGCTGGCCGGGATAAACGTTACACAGCCGATATTCGCTGGCGGCAAAATCATCGCCTCGAACAAGCTGGCCGGAATCGGCGTGAAAGCCGCCCAGCAGCAGCGCCGCATGACAAGGGCGGAGGTAAGCGCCGACGCGCAGAACTCATACTGGACCTACGTCGCCATCCTCGCCAAAGTAAGGATGATGCGGAGCTACGTCGCCCAGATCGACTCGGCCTACGCCCTGACAAAGACATCGCTCGAAGCTGGAATGGTGACCCGAAACGACCTGCAACGCATCGAGGCGCGCCGGGCGCAGGTAATCTACCAGCTCGGCCAGGTGGAGAACGGGGCTAACCTCAGCCGTATGAGCCTGTGTCACGCTATAGGTGTCGACACCGCGACCGAGATAACGCCGGCTGACGACGAAGTCGCCATCGAGCTGCCATCCGATCTAAACGATTATTCTATTCTCGACCGCCCGGAGGCCGCGCTCCTGCAACTCGACATCGACGCCAAACGACAGCAGGTCAACGTCACGCGCGCCGACTATCTCCCCACGCTCGCCCTTATGGCCGGATGGACCGCCTATGGCAACATACGCGTGAGCAGTATGCAGATGGGACCCGACGGCAACTACTATCCGTTCAACTCCACGACCAACGACAACATATGGAACATCATGGTCTCCCTCCGCGTTCCCTTATGGCACTGGGGTGAGGGCATCAAGAAGGTAAAGCACGCCAAAATCGAAGCCGAAAACGCTGAAATAATCCGCGAAGACAGGCTGAAACTAATGTCGCTGGAAGTCAGGCAGGCCATTGACAACGTCAATTCCGGCTCACAGCTTCTCGACGCCGCACGGCTCGCGATGCGCCAGGCCGACACCAACCTGGCCAACATATCCCAGGCATACGAACTCGGCCTATCATCACTGACCGACCTTCTCGACGCGCAGAGCCAATGGCACTCGACCTCGTCGGACCTGATCGAGGCTTCGACCCAACTCCGCATCTACTGCGTTGACTACCTCCGGGTAACGGGCCGGCTTTAACGTCAGGGGAATTCATCCAGCGCGGTTACTCTCGGAAAAACTGCGGTAAAGTGTCGGCGCGAGGTTCAGCTTCCCGGAGGCGCGGAGCATCTTTCGTAGCGAGGTGACAAACTCCTGGCTCTCCTGCAACGCGTTCAGATAAACATATACCACGGTCAGATCCTGCCGGTCGCCGTTCTGGAGATACTCGTAAGCCTTGCGCGTGCTGTCGGTGAGACGGCTTTTAAGAGTGTCGCACCGCCGGCGCAGCATGTCGATTGTCTCCGGGACACTCTCCTCTATCGCTCCCGCCGAATCGCGGAGCAGTTCTGCGATCTTATCGCAGACAGCGACGAATGATTCGCGGAACGGCTGCGGCAGGGGGCGGAACGTGTTATCCACGTGCTCCTTGCATACTTCATTGATACGCCGTAGGTTATAGCTCATCGACATAGCCATGTTGTTGCTCAGGTGGAACCACGCGTTCTTCTCCATCGCGATTTCGGGGTCGGCCAGTCGCAGGCAGAGGGTCAGTTTGCGGCGCTGCGATTTAAGCACCTCCTTCTCCTTTGCGAGCGCCCGTTCAGCGCGTGAGAGCGTCTTGCCGTTCTCCCTGACAAATCCGGATGTAACCTCGCCGAAGGTGACGGCGGCGAAATCCAGGAACATCTTCTGCTTCTCGTTGATGTATACCCTTAGCAACGGCCACACGTCGTCGCGGTTCTCGGTGTTGAGGATGGTCTGGAACAGGGTGTCGTCCTTTACCTCGCTCCTCTTGCGACGGAACCGTATATTGCTGCGCACCAGCAACAATAACGCGATAACACCTCCCGCTATCATCACGGGTACTCCCCCCATATGCATCAGGCATACAACGATGCCCGCGCCTATGAACGCGACCCCCGCGGTCAGGAACCACCCTCCGATGACGGAAATCACCCCCGTTATGCGGAACACAGCGCTCTCCCGTCCCCATGCCCGGTCGGCCAGCGACGTGCCCATAGCCACCATGAACGTGACGAATGTTGTCGACAGCGGCAGCTTCATCGACGTGCCCCAGGCTATAAGCATCCCTGCGAGCATAAGGTTCACCGAACCGCGCACAAGGTCGAAAGCAGCCCCGTCCTCCGGCTGGGCCAGCGACGTATCCATCCGCTTGCTTATCCAGCGCTTTACCGGCCCAGGCGTATGGTCGCCTACCCAGTTCACAGCGTTAAGCGAGCCGCGCACGAGCGCCCGCCCTATCCGAGAGGAGCCGAACATCTCGTCGCCCTGCGACTGCGAGCTCAGCCCCACGGTCGTCTGGGTAACCTGACGCGCCTTCTTTGATGTTGCGAGAGAAACAACCATCACCATTCCAGCCCCGATCAGGAAATAGAACGGCGTGTCAGCCGGCCCGTTAAGGCTGTCAAGCATATAACCATGCGGGTTGCCGGCACCATTGGCCGCATAATCCTGGAATGCCGACAGCGACGTAAGCGGAACCCCTATGAAGTTCACAAGATCGTTTCCCGCGAATGCCATCGCGAGCGAAAATGTTCCGAGCATCACGACCACCTTGAACACGTTGACTTTTAGCAAGTGGAGGACCTGCATGATTATGGTGAAACCCAGCAGCGAACAAGCGAGAATCGCACCGGTATGACCAGCTATCCAGTCTTTAAGATCCGGAGTCATTATGGTCAGATCCTTTATGCCTTTGAGAAGCATGAAGTAAAGTATGGCCGTGCAGGCCACACCTCCGAAGATGCCGACCTTCCATTTCAACCTGCTCTTATATTCAAATGTGAACAACAGGCGGGCAAGGAACTGCACCAGCGTGCCGAAGACGAATGCTACGGCTACCGAGAGAAATATGCCTATTATGACCGCCAGAGCCTTTTCCGTGTTGAGCAGCGCGCCGATCGAAAGCGACGACGCCGGATCGGCAATCTTGAACAACGCTACCACGAATGTCGCTCCGAGCAGCTCAAACACCATTGAAACCGTGGTCGAAGTCGGCATCCCGAGCGTGTTGAAAAGGTCAAGCAGTATTATATCCGTGACCATGACCGCCATAAATATGGCCATCACGTCATAGAACGACAGGTTTTCAGGACGGAATATGCCGTGGCGCGCCACATCCATCATACCGTTCGACATAGCGGCACCGATAAACACCCCTATCGCGGCCACCATCAAAACCCTTTTGAACGGTGCGGCCTTGGATCCTACCGCCGATGTCAGGAAGTTGACCGCGTCGTTGCTCACACCCACCGACAGGTCGAACACCGCCAGCAAAAACAGGAAAATAACGATTCCGAGAAATACAAAATCCATAAAAAGCTGAATGTCTTTTTTATTTACAACAACAAAAATCAGCTTTTCATGTTAACTCCCGGTTGCGAATTTATTGCGTTTTTGTTAAATCCGCATCCAGTGGCTTCAGATTGAAACTGAGCGTAAGGCCTGGAGCGTTCGACGCGGAAATGACACCTCCGTGAACTGCCACGGCATTGCGGACGATAGACAGCCCGAGACCGGTCCCGCCAACGGCCCTCGACCTTCCCTTGTCTATCCTGTAAAACCGCTCGAATATCCTTGAAAGATGCTCAGGCGGAACGCCCCTGCCGTTATCCGACAGCGTGATGCGTCCATCCTTGTCGGCCGTTATGCGGATCTCTGTGCAACCGCTATGAATCATAGCGTTGTCAACAAGGTTCCTGAATATCGATTCCAGCAACGCTCGGTTGCCATTCACGATAAGTTCAGGAGGCAAGTCCGTGATGACCTCGACGCTGCCACGCAGGCTGGCCTCCCCCGCGACGTCTTTAATAATCTCCACGAGGTCGAGAGGCTCTTTCGCGATTACCGCCGAGCCTTCGTCGAGACGCGTTATCGTGGAAACGTCGCGCAACAACATCTCAAGCCGCCGCCCGTTTGCATCAAGGCGGTCCAGCAGCTCCCCGCGCTTCCCGGCCGGCAGCTCTGGATGGGCGCGAAGCAGTTCGGCACACACCAGCATCGAAGCCACGGGGGTTTTCAGCTCGTGGTTGATATTGTTTGTAAGCTCCTTTTTCAGCCGGTCCTTTTCCTGTTGCTGCCGTAGCGCCTCGCGGTGGCGGTTGTCGCGCTCGATATACAGCCGCACTATGTTCGAGGCGATGCTCCCCAGCTCGTCGTCGGGAAACGCCTCGTCGTTGAATATCGGCTCACCTTTCTGCGCCTTCTCGGCGAATCTGTTCAGACGCGTTATGCTCTGCGACACGCGACGCGTGACGACATAAGCTATGAAGCTCATTCCAAGCGTCATCAGAGTCATAATCCACAGCAACGAACCGTCGGCCCGCAGAAACTCGCGCAGCGTGTGCGTGTAAGGTACCGCGGTCCTCGCCACCATCCCGCCCTCACCCAGCCGGGCTGAATAAAAATAATCGGCATCGTCGCTCTCCGAATGTCGCTCCACGGCGAACCCCGTCCCGCGGGCGCGGGCGGCCACCACCTCGGGGCGCGAATTATGGTTGGAGGAAGGGAAAGGCGTACTGTCGTTATTGTCAAGAATCACGGTGCCGTCTGGCGCTATGACCGTCAGACGCATGGAGTCGGGAATACTGACAGGCGAGCCGTCGCGCAGGTCATCGAGCACCCGGGAATTGACCATCTGCAATTCCGAGTCGAGCAGACGCGCCTTGAACTCCTTCTCGCGCCGATACTGGAATACCATGAAAGTCGCCACGAGCACCCAGCATAGCCCCAGTACCGTGAGGAACACCCGGGCGTGGAAACCGAACCTAATCCTGCCAGCCATAGCCGTAGCCCGAACGGGTGATCACACACTTGCCGTAAGGAGCAATCTTGCCGCGCAGACGCGTTATATGCACGTCGACCGACCTGTCGACAACCACGACCTTCTCCGGCCATATCCGGCTAAGCAGTTCCTCCCGCGTGAACACCCGCCCCCGGTTTTCGAGCAGCAGGGCGAGAATCTCAAACTCCTTGCGCGGGAGCCGGACACCTCGTCCGTCAACATAACACAGCAGCGAACCGCGGTCAACGTGAATCCCGCGTTTATAGGTGGGCGCGGCACGGCCCGAACGGCGCAGCACGGCCTCCACCCTGGCCAGAACGTTACGCAGGGAGAATGGTTTCGCGATGTAGTCGTCAGCTCCGAGCCTGAGACCGGCAACCATGTCATCCTCCGAGTCGCGGGCCGTAAGGAATATTACCGGCACGCCCGCGGTAGTGGGACTGGATTTCAAGGCGGCCGCGAGTTCCGTGCCGCTCATGCCACCCATCATTATGTCAAGCAGCAGTAGGTCGTAACCAGCGGCGCCCAACGCCATCGCCTCCTCCGCCGATGCCGCCGTGTCGACAGCGTAACCTTCGAGCTCGAAGAATGTGCCAAGCCCCTCGCGGAGGGCCTCCTCATCATCGACGACCAGTATTCTTCCCTTCTTGTCAGCCATAAATCATAAACAATTCCATCAGCGACGCATAAGGCGCATAAGTTCGCCAATCCAAAGTACGAGGGATGTGGAGCCTATCACTATCAGCCAGTCTGTGAAACTGATAGGCACGGCGTTGAAAAAGTCGGGATTCACCGCCCCGATAATCTGCACTATCGCGATCTGGCCACCCAGAATTGCGAGGGCGATCAGCAGGAACTCGCCGCATCCTTTGAAATGGAACGCGGAGCGCCCCGTGGCGAACGCCCTGGCATTGAACATATTCCAGAATTGCAGGAATACGAAGAATGAGAAAAACAGCGACAGCTCGTAGGGCGACAGGCCTGTATTGCCGTGCATCGGCATGCGGCCGAACTCGGTCAGCGTCGTTATCGACGTGTGCTCGAGATAGTAAAGCAGCCATAAAAGCAGAACCGTGAAAATACCGCCTACCCAGCCTATCCCGCGCCACATGGAGCTGTTTATTATAAACGACGACCTGCTGCGGGGACTCTCCCTCATAACCGACTCCGACGGCGGCAACGACGCGAGAGCCATAGCCGCGAATGTGTCCATAATTAGGTTCACCCACAGCATCTGCGTGACCGTCAGCGGCGACTGCATGCCCATAAACGACCCGACAAGCACCACGAGGCTCGCCGCCACATTGACAGTCATCTGGAAAAGTATGAACCGCTGGATATTGCGGTACAGCGAACGGCCCCACATAACGGCGCGCCCTATCGAGGAAAAGGAATTGTCGATGATGGTTATATCCGAGGCTTCTTTCGCCACAGAAGTGCCGTCGCCCATTGACAGGCCGACGTGGGCGGCTTTCAGCGCCGGAGCGTCGTTGGTGCCGTCACCGGTAACCGCCACTACCTCGCCCCGTTTCTGCAACGCCTCCACCAGCCGCTTCTTATCCATCGGACGGGCACGCGCGATGATTTTCAGGTCTTCGACCCTTTCGAGCAGAGCCTCATCGGAAAGCGCGGCAAACTCGGTGCCGGTTATAATGGCGCGGTCGCCATCGGAACCATCGTCCCACAACCCGATCTGCCGCCCGATCTCCCTGGCGGTTCCAGGAGTGTCGCCTGTTACGATTTTGACTTTGATTCCCGCGTCGGCCACCTGCCGCACCGCATCGGGCACATCGGCGCGCACCGGGTCGGATATGGCCACTATGCCGAGAAACGTAAGTCCGCCCACCGTTACGTTGTTGTCGGCAATGGGAGTGTCTCCGTCACCGAGCACCTGGTAGGCGAACCCGAGGGTACGCATCGCCTGGTTCTGATACACGAGCAGCCGGGCGTCAAGCTCCCCGCGCGTCACTCCCGAGGTATCGGCGCACATGGCGAAGACAATTTCAGGCGCGCCTTTAACATACAGCACCCTTTCGCCGGAATGCCGCCTGACGATGGTGGCCATGTACTTGCGTTCCGTGGAGAATGGGAGCTCCTCGACCAGCTCCACAGATAAACGTAGCGCGTCGTAGTCCACCCCCCGCGCTCTGAGCCACAGCAGGAGCGCGCCCTCGGTCGGATTGCCGAGAACCTGCGGGGCGTCACCCGACACGTCGAGCCTGGCGGTTGAATTGACCGCGATGCCTTCGTAAAGAACATCGTCGGGAGGATTCCCGAAAAATTCCGCGTCGCTCACCTGCATACGGTTCTGTGTCAGCGTCCCGGTTTTGTCGGTACAGATGACGGTCGTCGCCCCCATGGTCTCGCAGGCGTGCATCTTGCGCACGAGATTGTTCGTTTTCAGCATCCTGCGCATCGAGTAGGCAAGCGACAGCGTCACCGCCATAGGCAACCCCTCGGGCACCGAGACCACTACCAGCGTGACAGCCACCATAAGCGTCTGCAACATATACGCCAGAAACGAAATCCACTCGAAGTCGGCGTTGACGAAATACATCACCACCCTCCCGGCAACGATAGCGCCAGCGAAAATGTATGCTATACGCGTGATTAGTTTTCCGAGCCCGTCAAGCTGCTCGTTAAGGGGGGTCTTCACGCTGTCGTCGATCTGGGCGGCCTCATATACCCTGCCGTTCTCGGTAGAATCGCCGACGGCCGACACCCGCATCACCCCGTGCCCCTCCATGACCTTCGTTCCGCGCATCGCATGGTCGGAGGGGAACGTGGCGTCGGGGTCGAATTGAGCCGGATCGGTTGTCTTGTGGCACACCGGCTCGCCGGTGAGCGTGGACTCATCGACAGTCAGCCGCACGGCCTCCAGCAGCTCCCCGTCGGCGGGAATCTCCTCGCCGGTGTTTAGAATCACAATATCCCCTACCACAACGTCGCGACGCGGGACCAGCACCGGACCTCCGTCGCGGATTACCTGCACCGGCTCGTCATCGTTCACCCGGTTGAGCAACGAGAACTCTCGGTCGGCCTTAAGCTCGAACACGAAAGCCAGCCCCGTGGCGAGGATAATCGCCATAAATATGCCCACCGGCTCGAAGAATACGTTCATCCCCTGCCCCAGGCCGTAGTATTCGTAAAACGAAATGCCAACCGACAGCACCCCGGCGACGAGCAGTATTATAATCAGCGGATCGGAAAATTTTTCCAGGAAACGCCTCCAGAGTGGCACCTTGGCGGGAGGCGTCAGAACGTTGCGGCCGTTAGTCTCCCGGCTTGACAGCACCTCTTCGGGTGTCAGCCCTTTAAGTTCGTGAGTCATATCTGTAATGAAATTCTAACGCGAAAGTATAAAAAACCGCCCACAGCGGCAATCCCGACAGCCGCAATGGTTTGTTATTCATAAAAAGTTAACAAATAAATCCGGCCAACGGCGCGGTTACAGATTAAAAATAGTAATTTCGCGACATAACCGCCTGAAACAATCAGAGAGACCGATATGAGAAAAACGATATTAGGCATCGCGGCGACAGCGATGCTCGCCCCGATGGTCTGGGCTGAAGACCTGGTGATCCTGCAAACCAACGACACACACAGCCAGCTCGACCAGACAGACAAAGGCCTTGGCGGCATACAGCGCCGCAAGGCTCTGATCGACAGCATACGCGCCGAGCACCCCAACGTGCTGCTCACCGACGCTGGCGATGCCGTGCAGGGCACTCTTTTCTTCACCCTCTACGGCGGAAGAGCCGAAATGGAGGCTATGAACGCCCTGGGATACGACATAGCCATACTCGGCAACCACGACTTCGACAACGGCGTTGACTCCCTCGCCCGGAACATCTCCATGAGCGATGCCAAGTGGATTTCCACAAACTATGATTTCTCTGAACGCCCCGACCTCGACTCCGTGTTCGAGCCTTACCGGATTTACGACTTCGACGGCAAGAAAGTTGCCGTGATCGGCCTGAACCTCGACCCCAAGGGGATGATCGCGGAGGGGAACTACGATGGTGTGCGCTACCTTGATGTAGTGAAGGCCGCCAACTCAACCGCCTGGGTACTGAAACACCTCATGGGGGCCGACCTCGTGGTAGCCCTTACACACCTCGGATATACAGGCATGCCCAACCCGTCGGACACCGACATCGCCGCCGCGTCGGAGGACATAGACATCATACTCGGAGGCCACTCACATACCACCGTCACCCCCGGCAGTGGAAATGAATGGGTGAACAACGCCGTCGGCAAGCCAGTACTGGTCACCCAAAACGGCAAGAGCGGAGCGAAAGTGGCGGAAGTGCTCATCAACCTCGACAGCATCGGCTCGGCACTTCCCGTCTACCGCCAACACACCATAGACAGCCGTCTCGACGGCTGCGAAGACCCCGCGATCGAAGCCATGCTCGCCCCGTACCGCAAGGGTGTCGATGATCTTATGGGTCTGAAAATCGGCCGTACGGCCAAAGCCCTCGACAACAACGGCCCCGCGCTCCTAAACTTCGTGGCCGATTTCTGCCGCGACCGAGGCTCGCAACTTCTCGGCAGCCCGGTAGACCTCGCCCTTATGAACAAGGGCAGCCTCAGACGCTCCCTGCCCAAAGGCACAATCACGCAGGGCGAAATCATATCCATGCAGCCCTTCGCCAACAAGGTGCTCGTGCTCGAAATCAAGGGCAAAGACCTGCTGGACGCGTTCGACGTAATGGCAACCCGCGGCGGCGACGGCGTCAGCTCGGAGGTTTCCGCCAGATTCGACCCTGCCACCAGCCGCTGCACGTCAGTACTCATAAACGGCAAACCGGTGGATTCAGAAAAGACATACAGCGTCGCCACAATCGACTATCTCGCCAAAGGGGGCGACTACATGGCACCCCTTACCCGGGGGACCGTAGTGGCGACCTCCGACGCCATAGTCTACGATGACCTCATCTCTTATATAAAATCGCTTCGGAACAAGCCCGTCAATCCCTCCGACACTCCGCGCATGGTCCCTGAGCCATAGCCTCAAAGGCTTCCGATGCGGAGTATGTCGGCTTCGAACGTGTCGCGGCTGACCGCTCTGTTGCGCAGACGGTTGCGATAGGCGTAGACGGTGTTGACGCTGAAATTGAGAATCTGCGCCACGCGGTTCGCGTCGTCGATGCCGAGGCGCATGAACGCGAGGATGCGCAGGTCGGAGTTCAGCAGTTCCCCCTCGGCGAGCGTGATCTGCTGGTCGGGGCGCAGAAGGCGGTTTATTTCTTCCACGAAATTCGGGTAGAGATGCAGGAACGCGTCGTCGAAAACCGAATAGAACTCGCGGCTCTGCTCGTCGATGAATTTCGGCGACTTCACCATTTTCAGCAGCTCGTCGGTCTGCCCGGCGGAAATTTTGCGGTTCGCGAGCTTGCAGAACTGTTTCAGCTTGTCCATATAGATTGACGACAGCGCCATGAAACGGCTCAGGTAGACATCCTTGGTGCGCCCCGCCTCCTGGAGGCTCGCCCTCAGCGCCTGCACGCGCCGAAGCTGCCGCCGCAGATAGAAGGTCGTCACCACCAGTGCCATGAGACTGATCACCAGGATGACCATTATCAGCGTCATCATCTTGCGCCAGCTGTCAATCTGGGCCAGATGGTCGCTCTCGACCACGTTCAGCAGTTCTGTGGTCTGCATCATTCTTACCGCGGCACGGCTCTCCACGGCGTTTTTCATAGCTGCCATCAAATAGTCGTGGGCGCGGCCCGACTGCCCCATCTCAAACAGCACCCCGCCGAGTTCCTGCAACGACACTACCTCCATCGTGGCACGGCGCAGGTCGGTCACAGCCGACTTGGCGAGATAATAGAGATACTCGTTATGGTCGCCGCGAGCGTTGGCGATACTCGCGAGGATGTGGCAGGCGATAGCGTGGATAGAACTGTCAGGGTCAATCTCACCCACCAGTCCAAGCAGCAGATTGCGGCTCTTGGTGTATTCGCGGCAGCGGAAATAATACTCTCCCAGATTCAGGCGGTATTCCGGCGAATGGCGGTCAAGCAGTCCGAGCAACCGTTTCTGGGCATCCAGTGAGCGGTTGTTCCAATAATCCGAGGTCGATTCGAAGCCCTCGTAGTAAAACCCCATATAGGAATACATCTGGCGGGTGGCCGTATAAAACACGCGTTTGAGGCGATCCGACATCGCCGCGGTGTCGAGCTGCGCGACCTCGTTGAGCGCGTCGCTCATATAGCCGCTAAGCGACAGGTAGGTGGCGCGCCTGGCCCTGAATTCCGAGGCGACGGTATCCTTGCCCCACGACGCAGCCCGGTCAAGCCCGATCGTATAATAGACCAGGGCGGAATCATTGTTGAAGGCGTTGTACTCAATAGCGACCCGCATCGTAAGGTCGAGCCAGCCGTCTCGGTCGGCGGTCTTGCCGGACCGCAGCATTTTCAACGAGTCTATGCGGGCCGAGCGCAGTTCCTTGTAATGCTCCCGCTGACGCAACTCGCTGTCGAGCTGGCGCAACAGATGCTCCACGTCATCGTCGGAATACCGCGACGCAGAGGCTCCGCTTGGAAATAGCGACATCAGCGCGAGAATTAATATCACGGACGACGCCGTCACGAATCTATTTATAGGTTTCAACAATATGGAGTATGGCATTAGAGGCTGCTTAGGTCCAAGCAACAGTTGTTTTCCTTGCAAAATTAATTCTTTTCGCCAAAACGGGCAATAGCCGCGAAGGAGCCAACCTGGCCCGGGCTGTGCCGATTTGCGCGGGGAATACGGCGGCGTGGCGCTTATGCGAATAATTATAAAAATCGGCCGTCATATGCGCTGCGAGCGCTTTGAGGGCCGTTTGAGAGGGACGGCGTAGATATTTGCCATAAAAATCATCATTTTGCTTGCATAATTATTTAAAGTATCTTAAATTTGTGGCGCAGTGATGAAGAGAGTCATCTGTAATACCAATTATTTATGCGTTAATCGATACCGCTTATGAAATTCTTTACCTTGAAGTCGCTCCTCTGCGGACTCGCCCTGACTGCTACGGGCGCCACAGCTTCAGCACAGGGTCTGATGAAAACACTGTTTTACGACGGGGTCTATTATGAGCAGATCGACGAGCTGCGCGTGAAGCTCGTCGCCTCTCCGGGAGAAAAATACTCCGGCACACTTTCAATCCCCAATTTCTTCAACGTGACGACCGTCGATGCCGAGGGGAAACCCGTCATCACAAGCTACTTCGTAACCGAGGTAGCCGAAAGCGCGTTCGAGGGGTGCGACGCCCTGCGCGGCATCACCTTCAACGGCGCGACTGTGAAGTTCGGCAAGAACGCTTTCAAGGGGTGCACGCGCCTGGGCAAGTTCGAGTTCCCGACATCCTTCGCCGCCGACACGGAAATCGGCGAGAGCGCCTTCGAGGGGTGCGAGTCGCTCGGAGAGATAACTTTCGGAAACCGTGTAGCGCCGATTCCCGCCAAGGCGTTCGCCGGGTGCGCGGAACTCACCGACATAACCATCGCCGATCCCGAGCCTCCCGTGCTGGCACCCGACGCCTTCGACGCGGCCACGATGAAAAGCACCGTTGTCTACGTTCCCAAAAGCGCCATGGCGGCCTACAAGGGAGCTGACGGCTGGAAATCGTTCAAGAGCATCGACGCCATCTCGGAATACAGCTTCAAGAAAGACGGTGTCTACTATCTTATCGATGACATGAACTCCAAGAAGTGCAAGGTGACCCTTGACGGCTACGGAAGCTACTCCGGCGAGGTCGTAATCCCGGAATACGTCACCAACGAAGGCATTACATATACTGTGGCTGAAATCGGCAAGGACGCGTTCCGCGGCTCTTCGGAACTTACAAAGGTCACCCTTCCCGAATCTGTCTACAACCTCGGAATCAACGCCTTCCAAGGGTGCTCCAAGCTCGAGAGCATCACGCTGCCGGATGCCGTCGGCTCGCTCCCCGACGAACTGTTCCGCGACTGCACGGGGCTCAAATCCTTCGTCTGCCCCCCGAACCTCGGCGTGATACGCCAGAACGTGTTCCGTGGATGCACCTCCCTCGAAAGCGTCGAGTTCGCCCCCGAGGTATACATCATAGGCGCGTACGCCTTCGCCGACTGCGTGAGCCTAAAAAAGTTCGCCGCTCCGGAGAAGATGAGCATGCTCGGCGACTACTGCTTCATGAACTGCTCGGCGCTTGAAGAAATCGTCGGTGTCCCCGGATGGGACTACTGGTATGCCAAGGGGAGTTTCGCCGGATGCGACAACATCAGGTATATCAACATACCGGTGGCAGCCCCACCCCGCTGTCCCAACGAGAACATGTTCACACAGGCGGTATACGACAACGCGACACTCACGGTGCCCGAAGGCTCGGTCGAGGCTTACAGGACCAGCGTCCACGGCGACAACCAGACCCCTGACGTGTGGCAGCGCTTCCAGCACATAATCGGAGCCGAAGCCGGCGTGAGGGAAATCACAACCGCCGACACATCCGAGACGCCCGCGATATATTACAACCTCCAGGGCGCGCGCGTCGACAATCCCGTCAAAGGCCAGCTCTACATCCGCGCCCAGGGCGGCAAGACAACAAAGGTTATCCTTTAATACCAACTCTCTTTCACACACAAATGACCAATCATATTTTTTCAATCTCAATATTGTTGAGTGTGGCGCTGGCTCCCCTCGGAGCCGGTGCCACCGAATATGTCATCGACGGCATCCGATATGACTGCACCGGTTCGGGCAACTCGGCCAAGGCCGCCATCCTACCGGCGAAAGCCACCGACGCGCCCTATTCCGGTGACGTGGTCATTCCAGACCAGGTTGAGGTAGCCTCACTGGGCAGGACCTACAAAGTCATCGAAGCCAAGCGCGAGGCGTTCGCGGGGTGCGCCGACCTGACATCGGTCGAATTCCCGGCGGGAGTGGCCAACATCGGTATGAGCTGTTTCGAGGGATGCCCGAGGCTGACCTCCGTGACGCTCCCGACCGAAGCCTCCATGCTTACGCAGTTTATGTTCAAGGACTGCACGGCGCTCGAATCAATCGTCATCACCGACAACTTCTCCACGCTGCAAGGCAACGTGTTCGAAGGTTGCTCATCCCTTAAAAACGTCACCCTGTCGAATTCGAGCTACCTCCTAGGGGCGAATTTTTTCAAAGGGTGCACGGCGCTCGAATCCGTTACAATTCCCGAGAGCTACACCCTGCTTGGAGTAAACGTGTTTGAGGGCTGCTCGTCGCTGAAAGAGGTGGTGCTTCCGAGCGGAACCACATCCGTCCCCGACGGCTTCTTCAAGGACTGCGCCGCTCTCGAGACCCTTGTGCTGACGCCGAAAGTTAAAACCATAGGCAAGTCGGCCTTTGCCGGATGCGCCGCGCTGAAATGGGTAGAGTTCACCAATCCCGAAGCCGCCACGCTCAAAGAAGGAGCGTTCGACCCCGCCTTCATGGAGACAGGAAAATTCTATGTGCCAGACAATGCCGTGGAGGCCTACAAACAGTCTCTCGCCGGCGCGGCCAACGTGCTGCCTGTCTCTGCCCGGGAAGAGGAACCAGTCGAGCCGGTCGAGGAATGGATTTCCCGCGGCGAGGCGACCTTCTTCGATCCCTGGATATGCTCGGTTTTCAAGGAGCCGCGCTACTCCTGGAAAGTCGAGGTCGAGGAAAGCTCCACACGGCCCGGATATTTCCGTATGAAGAACCCGTACCTCAACGGCAACTGCCCGATGTTCATACAGGGAGAGGCCAACGATGTGTATGTCAATGCATGCGACCCTCAGGGCGTGTATATAGAATCGCAGGGGCTCGGCTTCACCCCCAACTCCTCGGCCGCTCCCGAATTCCTGATCTCATCCGTCACGGGGCGTCATCTCGAAAACGGCACTTCCACCCTTGAAGAGGACAAGAAACAGGGGCTCACCGGGTATTTCAGCGAAGGGGTGATCAACATCCCCGCCGCCGGCATGCTGTGGTCTTTCCCCCCGTATACCGACGAGGACTATTACTGGTGCAAGCACGATTTCGAGCTCCGTTTCCCCGGCGCCGTGGTCTACGAGATTTCAAGCGAGGTGCTCTGCCTTGACGAGTATTACGTCAACCTCTGGAAAGAGTGCGTCAAGCCCGGCGAGCAAGTCCCCGTTGAGGTGACAGCCTCGGAACACGTTGCCCAGATCAAGTACGGCGTGATTCCCGGAGTGGAGATGCCCACCGCCGCCGAACTGGCCGCTATCGCCGCAAGCGACCGGACAGCCACCCCAGGGCGCAACGACTTCTCCGTACCCGACAACTATGTGGGCCGCATGTCGCTGATTTTCGCGGCTATCGATGCCGCTGGCAACGTCAGGGCCACCTGCCGCTCGCTCTTCGACGTAATCAACGAAGACCTATACGGCCCATGGCAAAACCTCGGATGGACTAAGTTCTCCGACGTGGTGATGCTCGCCAACTTCGACGCGCAGACCCAGCCATACGCCGTGGAAGTCGAGGAAAGCACCGCCAATCCAGGCCTCTACCGTGTGAAGAACGCCTACTCGACCCGCGGCTACTGGACTTCGAGCGAGGGCAACCTGCACCACCACGACGACGAGAACCACTATCTCTACATCAACGCCGAGAGGCCCGACGCCGTTTATGTCATGCCGAGCCCTGTCGGGTTAAAAACCAACGACGGCTCCATGCTCCTTACATCCAACGTGGCCATAAACCTCTCCTACGGCTACACACTCGACGAGCTCATCCAGCTCACTCCCGGCGAGTTCGGCACCTTGCGCGACGGAATCATAACCATCCCCGACGGTGCCATCATGGCTTCCGAAACCCGCTACAACGGGGGCGCCTATTACCCCGGCAACCCGGGACTGGAATTCCACCTTGCCCTCCCCGGCTCCGCGTCAGTCAAAACGGTTGAAGCGCATGACGCCGACCAGGCTCCGAGATATTTCAATCTCCAGGGCGTTGAAATCGCCAACCCCGAGCGCGGAACCCCCGTGATTGAGCTGCGCGGCAACCGCGCCACAAAGGTAATCCGCTAACCCCGTACTAATTTTCACGGCGCTGTGTCAAAAAAATCAGACACAGCGCCTTTTTCATGCCCCATATTCCCATTACCACACACGAAACGCGGCGCTGAGTCAAAATCGGCAATGCTTCCGAATGTAAACGGATTGCCGCCACGCATCGGAAATTTAGTCATTGTTAACGCGGTATATTCCGCTAAAAGGCGTAACTTTGCGCATTAATCAACAAATCAAGCGCTCTGTGAAACTCCGTTCACTCTCAATATCACTTATGGCCGGGTCGATTGCCCTGGCCGCTTTCGCCGCCAACAACAATATAGTCGAGGAAGTGGCATGGATGGTCGGCGACCAGCCGATCTACAAAAGCGAAATCGAGGAGGCATACCAGCAGGCTCTCTATGAGAAGACACCCATAAACGGCGACCCGTACTGCGTGATTCCCGAGAAGCTCGCTGTCGAGAAGCTTTTCCTGCACCAGGCCGACATCGACACGGTCGAGGTAGCCGAATCCATGGTAAACCTCTCTGTCGAGCAGCGTATCAACTACCTGGTCAACAACCTTGGCAGCAAGGAGAAAGTCGAGGAATATTTCCGCAAGCCAATGCCTGAGTTCCGCCAGCAGATGGCTGATATGATGCGCAACAACTACCGGGTCCAGGAGGTGCAGCGCTCGCTGACCTCCGATCTCAAGGTGACCCCCTCCGACGTGCGCAAGTATTTCGCCGAGCTTCCGGCAGACTCCATCCCGTACGTACCGATGCAGGTCGAGGTCGAGATCATCACCGTCAACCCGCGAATACCGCAACAGGAAATCGACGACGTGAAAGCCCGCCTGCGCGAGTTCTCCGACCAGGTGACACGCGGCGAAAGCTCCTTCTCGACCCTCGCCATACTCTATTCCCAGGATCCGGGGTCGAGCGTCCGCGGCGGCGAGATAGGATTCATGGGCCGCGGCCACCTTGAGCCTGAATACGCGGCTGTGGCCTTCAACCTCAACGACCCCAAGAAGGTGTCGAAGATTGTCGAGACCCAGTACGGCTACCACATCATACAGCTGATCGAGAAGCGCGGCGACAGAGTGAACACACGTCACATACTCCTACGTCCCAAGATTTCAACCGAGGAACTTGAGACAGCGCTTGTAAGGCTCGATTCCGTGCGCGCCGACATCGTGAAACACAACAAATTCACGTTCGAGCAGGCGGCCGAGGTAATCTCCCAGGACAAGGACACCCGCAACAACAAAGGGCGCATGGTCAATTCCGAAAGCAACACCACCCTCTTCGAAATGAGCCAGCTCCCACAGGAGGTGGCCCGCCGGGTCGACGGCATGAAAGTGGGCGACATCTCCGAGCCGTTCATAATGAAAGACCCCAAACGCGACCGCGACATCGTGGCCATGGTGAAACTGACAAACCGCGTGGATGCCCACCAGGCCAACCTCTCGGACGACTACCAGACCATCAAGGGTATGTACGAGGCCGCCGCCAAGCAGAAAATGGTAAAGCAGTGGCTCGAAAAAAAAATAAAGGACACCTACGTCAAAATCGAGGACGGCTGGGCCGACTGCGAGTTTGAGCACCAGGGCTGGCTGAAAATACGCAAATGAGCAACAGGGGAAGCGCAAGAAACCTTCGCGGAGCGTTCCTGCTCCTCGCCGCCGTCGTCGTGGCCGCGGTGGGAATCAACGCGCGGAAACGCGACAACACCCCGATACGCCCAGCGATCCCCGCCGCAGACCGCCACGCCCCCAACCGGGTGTTTCTCGAACGGGCAAACGAGCTTCGCAAAGAGCGCTTCGACAGTTTCCAGATTGTCGTAGGCGACGTCATGTTCCGCCAGGGCGACATGTTCATGTTCTGCGACAGCGCCCACTTCTACGAGAATCCTGGAGCTATACAGGCGTTCGGCAACGTGCGTATGGAACAGGGGGACACCCTGTTCGTCTATGCTGACCGGCTCGATTACTCCGACACCACCGAACTTGCCGTCCTGTATGCCGACCCCGGAAAAAAGGTAAGGCTGATAAACCGCGACGTGACGCTGACCACCGACATCTTCAACTACGACCTCGCGATAGAGCTTGGATTCTACGAAGTCGGCGGCACTCTGACCGACAAGAACAACCGCCTGACCTCCTGGTACGGGGAATATTCCCCGGCCACCAAGGACGCGCTCTTCAAAGACCAGGTAGTGCTGCACTCGCTCCGCGAAAAAGACACCCTCGACATATACACCGAGGAGATGCTCTACAACACCGGCACACGCATCGCTATTCTCGACACAGTTTCGACAATCGTCTCGGCCGACGGCACAATACACACCTCCAACGGCGCGTATAACACCGACACCCAGAAAGCCGACCTCTTCGACCGCTCGCTCGTGGTAGCCAAAAACGGCAACACCCTGACTGGCGACACGTTATACTATAACCAGGACACCGGCTTCGGCGAAGCGTTCGGCAATATAGAACTGAACGACACCACCAACAAGGTGATACTCAACGGCGACTACGGCCTCTATTTCGAAGTGAACGACTCGGCACGCGTTACAGGCCGCGCACTCGCCCGCGAGTACTCCCAGAAAGACACCCTGTACCTCCACGCCGACACTATCCGGGCTTTCCTGAAAATCACCCCGGAGCATTTCGTAGACGACACGGTCAAAATAGCCGCCGACACCACCCACTACCTCATCGCCGAGCCGCACGTCCGCTTCTACCGCGTAGACCTGCAAGGAATCTGCGACTCGCTGACCGCGGTGCAACGCGACTCGATGCTTTGGATGCACAACCACCCAGTCGTATGGAACGGCGACCGTCAGATTTTCGGCAACGTCATACAGGTGCATTTCAAGGATTCCGTTGCCGACTGGGCCAAGCTCCCCGAATTCGGATTTATGGCCGAATGGATTGACGAGAACTTCTACAACCAGCTGACCGGCAAGGAAATGACCGCCTACTTCCAGGACCGCGACCTGCGCCACCTCGACGTGAGCGGTAACGTGCAGGCCATAATGCTCCCGATGGAAAACGACTCTACCTACAACAAGATCGCCAACATAGAGAGCTCGTTCCTGGCCGCCGACTTCAAGGACCGGACGATAGAGCGCATGAAGCTGTGGCCCGAGACCTCCGGCACGATGACGCCGCTCTACCTCGCCAAGAAAAGCCTCTTCTTCCTCCCCGCCTTCCGCTGGTTCGAACCCCTGCGGCCAACCTCTCCCGAGGATGTGTTCAACATACCCCCCGAAATGCTCGGCCTCTTCGAAGAGCCCCCGTTCGGTGGCCGCTCAGCGCCCCAGTCAGAATAAGATAAAAAATCTCTTGCCATGAACCAGTCCACAGAATCCCTGCTGCGATTCCTCGACAGCTCCCCCTGCAACTTTCTCGCCGCCGCCAACGTGGCGGCTGAACTTGACAGAGCCGGTTTCACCCGCCTCCGTATGGCCGACCACTGGGATATCGCACCGGGGGGCAGATACTACGTCACCCAGAACGATTCCGCCATCTTCGCCTTCACCGCCGGAACAGGCGCGGCCGAGGACGGATTCAAGATAATCTGCGCCCACAGCGACTCGCCCGGATTCCGCATCAAGCCCGCGGCCGAGATGACCGGCAAAAGACCCGTGTTGAAACTCAACACCGAGGTTTACGGCGGCCCCATTCTATACACCTGGTTCGACCGCCCGCTGAGCATATCCGGCAGAGTGGTTCTGCGTTCCGGCGATCCACTGCGCCCCGCAGCGAAACTGGTGGATTTCCGCCGCTCGCTGCTGACCATACCCCATCTGGCTATCCATTACAACCGCTCCGTCAACGACGGCAACCCGCTGTCGAAACAGAAAGACATGCTCCCCGTACTGGCGCTCCTGCGCGACAAGACTGAGGCTGACGGCTATCTCCTAAGGCTCATCTCGGAAGAAACAGGGGTCGCCCCCGACGAAATACTCGACTTCGACCTCACGCTTTACGACACCACCCCCGCCTGCCTGGTAGGCCCTTCGGAAGAGTTCATCTCTGCCGGACGCATCGACGACCTCGAGATGGTACACGCCGCCCTGACAGCCCTGACAGCGTCACTCGACTCCGACAGCCGCATGACACGCGTGTTGGCCGTGTTCGACAATGAGGAAACCGGCTCAGGCACAAAACAGGGGGCCGCCTCGCCGATACTGCGCGATATCCTCAGCCGCGTCACGGCGGCCATCGGGGGAACCGGTGATGAAACCTTCATACGCGCATGCGCCAACTCGTTTATGATTTCGGCGGACAACGGCCACGCACTCCACCCGAACTACGAGGAAAAACAGGATCCGACCAGCCTCCCGGTGCTCGGCGGCGGACCTGTCGTGAAAATCAACGCCAACTGCAAGTATATGACAGATGCCGATTCAGCCGCCGTTTTCCGCACGATATGCGATATGGCCGGTGTGCCGGTCCAGACCTTCGTGAACCACAGCGACGTGGCCGGAGGCTCGACACTCGGCAACATTCTCACCTCACAGATCACACTCCGCGGCGTCGACATGGGAGCGCCGCAATGGGCCATGCACTCCTGCCGCGAAACAGCGGCCGTTGCCGACCACCTCTCCATAATCGCCGCCTTCACCACCTTCTACCGCATCTAACCAAACTGTTCCGTGGTGACGCGTAAGCCGAACCGAATCAATAAAAACTAAGGGCCGGAAGCCTATGATCGGCTTCCGGCCCTTAATTGATTTTAAGGTTACCGCTCAGATTTTGAATACCTTGCCGCCGAAGCGAACCACCATCGGCGCGTCGGGAACATTTACTGAAGCCGCGCCCGAAACGACAATCTTGCCGACAAGCGCTCCTGAAAGGGTATAGACCTCGGCGACACCATCGCCAAGCAAACGTATCGAACCGCCATTCTCGCGATAGGCTGCGACGGAAGTTTCACCGGCAGCGACATCCTCAACCCCGGATGTCGAGGTGAGCGTCAGAGGCACGTCCACGACAACCTCCCTGCCGTTGGAGTTAACGTTGATCCTGGCCACGGCCGCACCTCTCGCGCCTGCCGCGGGGCGCACTGTCAGCTGTCCGTGCCTGACCTCCATCTCGGCAAGCTCCGGATTGGGATTACCGGCAAGCGTTTTGACCATAAGGGCGTTATGCGAGTCAGCGTCGGTGGCTATGCCATTCAGCCCGATAACGGTCGAGGCCTGGTCGGCATCCACGGCGAAAGACTTCTCGAACAAAGCGGCCACGGGAGCCTCGTTGTCGGGGAAGAACGGCAGAGCCGGGAACCAGAACTCCTGGCTCATAGGATATTGAGCCGCGATATCACCCACGGCGTTAAGACGGGCGAGCGTTGTCGCGTCGCTGTAAGCGTTGCCTGAAACATAGGCGAGATAAATATCACCGTCAATCGGGCTGACCCTCATAGCGGAACCGTAAAGGAACTGGTCGTCGGCAAACTCGTAGAATTTCGAGAACACCCCGGTCGAAAGATCATACTTGAACAGCTCTTTGTTGCTCTTGAACGACGACGCACCCCCGTTCCAGTAAAGCACAGGGGCTTTCGGCGAGGCACAGAACGCGTCAGGGGTCCACGTGTACCAGCTGTTGGCCGGAGCGTAGATGCCCTCTGGTATGTTGACCACCTCGGTGGTAATTTCCGAAGCGTCGGATTCCGAACCGGCGATCTTCACCAGATAAGGCAGAGTGGCACCGCTGGTACCGCTGGCCACGGAAGCCCACAGCGTACCATCGTTCGCGACAACGATCGAAGCGGCCTTGGCCTTATCGTTGCCGGTAAGTTCCACCATGTTGATCTTGCCGGTGACAGCGTCCGTTTCAGGATCGACAACATAAATGAACGACGATTTGGTGGTGACGAACACGCGGTCGTCAACGCGTGCCATATTGCCGCACTCGACCTCCTTGCCGGCGTCATTCAGTATGCCGTCGATAGTTCCCGCCAACGAAAGGTCGCCGAGCCTCACGACTGCCACACCCTTGGTCGTCCCGACATAGGCTTTCGCGGGATCTACCGCCAGAAACGCCCGCCCCTGGCAGTTGGAGAAACCGAGGTCGCTGCTGACTGCCTTTATTTCAAGCGTGGCGGCATCCGCCTTGGTGAGGATGGCGCCCGCCGTGTTGGCCTGTTTGGAAACCACATACAGGAAATCGCCATAGAACTGGGCGAAAGAACCGGTGTTTCCCAGCGTCTTGCCCTCGTTCGCGGCGCTAAGGGCGCGGTCAGTCCAGCGCCCCTCGCCATCAAGATGGCAGATTGTCGCCGGAGTTCCGTATTTTCCCTCGTTCAGGAGGAACACCCCGCCGGCATAATCCGCCGCCGATCCTCCCACGGCGATTGACGCCGCGATAGCGGCGGAAAACAGCTTTGTAAAGTCGCTCATAATATCGTTTTTAAACTATAACAGATTGTAATCGGTTTTAAATAGTAACGCGAAGTTATGTTTTTTAACGCATCCGCGCAACCCGCGTGGCAAAAGAGCGGGAGTCCAAGGAGGTTATTCCGGGAATTTTTGCTAATTTCGCGTATTACAATGATTCGGTAAAATTTGAGGTTGTTCATCCTAGGCTAAGCCGCTAAC
>CAJTRT010000023.1 GCA_910579105.1 uncultured Muribaculaceae bacterium
CAGTGGTAGCTCGTTGGGCTCATAACCCAAAGGTCGGAGGTTCGAGTCCTCCTCTCGCCACCAAAATAAAACGCTGTGTCGAATGTCGATACGGCGTTTTCTGTTTTTCCTCCCGAATCGGAGAGTGCGGTCAGCCACCCCCGCGGTGCCTGTGTTGGTGCGACACGAGGATTGCCATCACACGGGGATTACCATCATGGGAATGTCGGCGCGGAATAGGATTTTATGTGCCAGCGACGGGTTGAAGACGCGTGCGAACAGGTTGCGTTTTTTATTTGGCACGCATATCATGTCTATGTCGCCTTCGTCGCCTTCGTCGATGTTGACGGTTGTCGCTGAAAAGGCTATGTTGGGGTAGTGCTCGCGGCAGTAGCCGAGCAGCGGGGCGAGCAGGCGGTCGGCCCCGGTCGCGGGTTCTGCCGGATATTCCCTGCGTTCGCGTCGCGAAGGAACGCGTATCAGCTTCACCGTGAGCCTCGCGTTCGGAAACATGCGGTGCAGTGAGTCGAGGGCGAGAATATCCTGCTGGTCTCCGTTGCAAAAGAACGCCACTTTGCGGAGATTGGATAACAAGGCCGCGTCAGCGTCTTCCGGAACGGAGAATACTGGCACCCGGCACGAGTCGAGGACCTCTGCCGTGACACTGCCTATCAGTTCCGATTGCTTTTTGTCGGCGGCCCGGGTTCCCATAACTATCATGGCCGGGGAATGGTCGCGCGAATATTGCAGGATGACTTCCTCCGGCACCCCTTCGAGCACCTCGCTCCTGAACCTGGCCGCCGGCATCTCTCCGCTTTTGATCATGGCTTTCAGTTTTTCGCAGAGAGTTTCCATCATAGACTCAGCGTCGGAAAGTTCGCGCCGCGAGGTCTCGAGGTCGATCGGGAGCTCGTACCTGTATGTGTCGGATAGCTGGAATGTGCTGGCCGAATCGGTTGGAATGATGGAATGTAGAAGCCTTATGTCTGCCCCGAGTTCCCGCGCGATCTGGAAGGCCATCCTCGTCGCTTTAAGCGAGTGGTCGGCGAAGTCGACAGGGACGAGCAGCTCGCGCCGGTGGTTTCTTCCGTGTTCGGCCGAGCAGTCGAAGATCTCGCGGTTCTCCACCAGGCGGAGCGCCATAGGCAGGTCGGATTCCTTCACGCGGATCCTCACTCCGGGGGCGACTTTCGGGTCGTCAAGATCTATGTTGTGCAGCTCAACCTCTATGCCCTCGCTTTCGAGCAGGTTTTTTACCGGGAGGGCTTTCGGATAGGTGTGGATGGCGAGCGTGATAAACCGGTCCATAACGCGGGGTGTTTATTGGAGAGGCGCGGTCGGATGCCACGGTAAACGAAGCCTCCAGCCGCGCCTTGTTATGCGGAAAGCGGGTTGCCTGTCGAAAATAACAGGCCTCCCGCGTTGTAGTTACTGTTCCTTCTTAGCCTCCTCTTCCTGGAGGATTTCAACTGCCATGTCGTAGATAGTCGTGTCGTCTAGGACCACGATACCGCCGTCCGGTCCTGGTTCGATGTGGAGGCCGCAGTTCTTGCCGAACTCATAGTTGGAACCGCCGAAGTAATTGCGGACGGTCTGGGCGGTTATGTTGAGCTTGTCGGCAATGCGGCTTGTCGCTCCGTCGGGGAGGGCGTCCTTGATGCGGCGCAGGTCGTTGAAGGTGATTGTCTTAGTCATAACAGTATGATTTAAGAGTGGAACGTTTTATTTATTTTCAGCTAAAATATGAAGAATTTCCGTGTTCTCCAAATTTTCAATATGTGTTATACAACACATATTGGCGATGAACTTTTATAACGCCATAGCTTTCAAAAAAATAAATGGCTTATATGCGCTCCACGTCGGTTGACTTGATCCAGGCGCGCTCTCCGGTGGGCACGCGCACTTCGAGCCATTTCCCTTCCTCGCCCGGAGAGCTTACCGAGTCGATAACCTCGACCTTCGTGCCTTCGTGGAGCAGGAACGCCTGTTCGCTTTGCGAGCGGGCCTCGCGCGGCGCGGTCGATAGCTGGGCCGCCGGAGGGAGTATGACAGCGTGGTTGTCGGCTTCGACGCGGTTGGCCGCGGCGAAGGATATGGCGACAGCGCAGACGGTCAGAACGAATACCACCAGTCCCCCGAAAAACGCCGTTTTGCGGATTATGATTATTTCCGAGAACAGGTATGCCGCTATCGCCCCGATCAAGATCGCGAACAGGCACAGGGTTATCCAGGCCCACGCGTCGGCGTGGAACGAGTTTATTATGTTGTCAACTGCTTTGCCGACCACTGACGAGCTGTCGGGTTCCTTGTCGGTGATTTTGCTCTTGACAAATTCGAGATTCTCGCGGGCATCGGAGTTCGACGGGTCCAGTTTGAGAGCGCGCTCGTAATACACGATTGCCTTGCCGAGGTTTCCCTGGCGGTAATATGTGTTTCCGAGGTTATAGAATAGGGCCGACGAGGTTCCCTGCTCCCCGGCCGCTTTGAGGTAGAGCTTTTCGGCAAGGGGGTAGTTCTCCGCCGAATATGCCGAGTCGGCCTGCTGGTCATAGGTGGTTGTCCGGGCGCCGAGTGATGCCGTCGGGACCAGTAGGGCGATTACCGCGAGGATGCTTATGATCTTGTTCATGGATTCTGCGTATGTTGGGGGATTGGTCAGCGACCGAATTTGGTCTTTTCTATGGCGTTTATAGTCTCCGCTGTCTCGTTGTAGAGCGCTTCGACGGAAGCGTCTGCCGAAGAGTCCGGGGTATAACGGGCCATCTCGCAGCGGTCGAGAAGCGATATCACGCGGTCGGCGAGCTCAGCCGGCACTCCTTTCGAGGTAAGCCTGGCCACGATGTTTTCGCGGGTAAGCTGCGATGCCGGTATGCAGAGTTTGTCGGAGAGATAGCCCCACATCGCGCGGAGGGTTTCTTCGTAGAATTTGTCGCTCTGGCGGCTCTTCATAAAGCCTTCCGCTGCTTTGAGGCGCTTGCGGGCTACTTTGTTGGCGCGGGCGTTGCGGCGGCCTGCCGCGTCGGCATTGCGGCGGTCGCGGCGGGACGCCGCTAAAACTGTCGCGGTCAGGGCAGCGAGAATAAGGCCGAATATGCCCCAGTACCACCAGAAGCGAACCACTGGAACGTAGTTTTTGACCAGTCCCTTGTCGCCGGTCTTGATGTGCAGTATGTCGGTGTTCTTGGCCTCGATCTCGCGTTGTTCGGCGCTTATGGTCGTGCCGGAGCCTTTGGCGACCTTGACGTTGTAGCCTTCGGCATCGAGAGTGACGTATCTGGCCGCCGCGGGATCGAAATACACGAATTCCTGGCGCGGTATCTTGAAGTCGCCCACGCTTTGCGGCACTATCGTGTAGTCAACCGTCATCGTGCCGGTGACGGTGTTGCCGGCCACGCGGGCGCGGATGTCGGTCTTCGGAGTATATTGCTCGAACTCAGAGGGAATTTCAGGCTTGGGCGGCTCGATGTATTTGAGATTGCCGGTGCCCGTCAGCACATATGTCAGTGATGCCGCCTCGCCCGTCCGCAGCTCGCGCGGATTCAGAGTCGATTCAAACTGAAAGCGTCCTACCGCGTTGGTGAATCCTGCCGGACGGGGTTCGGGGAGGGGCCTTATGTTGACAGTGGAGGTGTAAGGCTGTAGCCTTACGCTTTTTTCCACGGGACGGGCCGAGTAGAACCAGCCGTTCGAGACGCGCTCGAGCTGTACCACGCTCAGGTCGTACTTGCCTGAGTTGATCGTGAGCTTTCCGGACTTCTGCGGGAATATTATGCAGCGTTTGAGCACGGCGGTGATGTAGTTCTGGCCGTTGTAGTGCTCTACCTGGTTGAGCATCGACTGCGCGTCGACCTCCTCTATCAGGAATCCGTCGAATGTAGGCGGCGAGGTCATCATGAACGAGTTGATGCGTTCGTATTTGGTGTATAGCTTGATCACACATTCTATGGCTTCCTGCTCGTATGCTTGGCTCTTGTTCAGGATTATGCGCACGAATATGTCGTCTTTTGAAATCGGCTTGGATGTGTCGTTCTGTGAGTCGGCGTCATCAATTCTCACCTGCGGATAGCCGCCTCCGTAGCCACCCTGCGCACCGCTCTGCGCGGGAGCCTGGTCGGCTGGCAGGATTGAGAACTTCGTGGGAACGGTTGACAGCTTTTTCCCGTCGACGTTGATTGTGGCGGCCGGAATCGTGAACGAGCCATCCTTCTCGGCCCGGTATGTGAAGGTGTAGTCAACCGTCGATGTTGACGTACTCTGGCCGTTGACATACTGGTAACTCTGCATTGTGCTTACTCCCGGCGACGGGCTGAGGAGCTTGCAGCCTGGAATCGCCGGGGCGTTTAGCCCCGATCCCTCTCCGTTGGTCAGACGGAAAGTGACCTGGAACCGCTGCCCCGCTATGACGTTGCGCGGCGGAACAACTTTGAACGACTGTGCGGCGGCGCCGATCCAAGCTGCCAGCAGAGTCATCAGTATAAGTACCTTTTTCATATTATGTCACAAATAAATAGTGGCCGACATCCCCGGCCGGTAGTGTTTACCAGGGCTTGTTTGTCGTGCGTCGCTGGGCGCGCTTTTCCTCGTCCTGTTTCATAAGCTCGACTTTCCGGCGCGTTCCGTTTTCCTTGTCCTCCATAGCCTTGAGGATCTGGTTGGCGTTGGCGTCGCTCAGGCTGCCTTGCTGCTGCTGTTGTTTCTGCTGGTCCTGTTGCTGTTGTTTCTGCTGGTCCTGCTGCTGTTGCTGGTCTTGCTTATCTTGTTTGTCTTGATCCTTATCCTGCTGGTCCTGCTGCTGTTGTTTCTGCTGGTCCTTGTCCTGTTGTTGGTCTTTGTTCTGGTCCTTGTTTTGGTTGTTGTCTTTGTCCTGGTCTTGTTCCTGCTTTTTGAGCTGGGCCAGGCGCAGATTCTCGCGGGCGTTGTCGTCCGACGGATTCCGCCGCAGGGCGTTCTTGTAGTGTTCGATAGCGGCAGCGTAGTCCTCCGCCTTGTAGGCGACGTTTCCTCTGTCGTAAAACGCGCTTTGCGCGATTTCGGGCTGGGGCGCGCCGGCGAGTTTTCCCATCATTGCGTCGGCCGAACGCACGAGCGAGTCACCTTTGTTGACCAGGTCCTCGCCGCGTTGTTTGAGGTACGACGACGCCAGGTTGAACTGCGCCACGGTATTCTCCGGGTTCTCTTCAAGGGCTTTTTTGTAGAGTGTTTCGGCCTCGGCGTAACGTTGTTTGCCATAAAGGTCGTTGCCTTCCTTGATCGCGTTGCGTTCTCTTTTTGTCGATCGGGGCTTTTCCGGCGAGGCATCCTTGCCGCCTCCTCCGCAGGACGCGAGCGAGAGGGCGAGTGTCGCGGCGAGAGCCAGCGAAATTATATGGTTAAGATGCTTAACGGTCATTGTCATGATTTTTCTTGGTGAAGAAGGTGTACTTTTTCAGCCATCCGCTCTTGCGCGGGAGCACGATCGCGTCGACAAGCATGAAGAACAGCGCGAGCCATGCGAACACGGGGAACTGTTCGGCGGAGGCTTTGTATGTGACGTGGCGCAGGTCGCTCTTCTTTATCTGGTCAAGCCGTTCAATCAGGTTGTCCACGGCCTTGTTGCCAGAGCCGTTGATATATTCCCCGCCTCCGGCTTTGGCGATTTCCCGTGCCTCGGATTCGTTGAGCGCGGTTGTCACGGGGGCTCCGGTCTCGTCTTTGAGGAATTCCCCGCGGCGGGCGTCGAGAGGGATGGGCGCGCCTTTGAGCGAGCCGATGCCTATGACGTCGACCTCTATTCCGAGGCTTTTCGCGTAGGATGCCATCTCTATGGCATCACCTTCGTGGTTTTCGCCATCGGTTATGACGATGATTGCCTTGTTTATGTCCTTGTCGTTTGTGAAGGAGTTGATCGACATGTTTATGGCCGACCCTATGGCGGTGCCCTGGGTGGGCACCATGTCGGTCGACAGTTCGTCGACATACATCCGGGCTGATATGAAGTCGGTGGTGATGGGGAGCTGGGTGTAGGCTTCCCCGGCGAATACGATTAGCCCGACTTTATCGTTGTCGAGCTTGTCAATCAGCCTGTTGAGAATGAATTTGGCGCGCTGTATGCGCGAGATGCCCCCCGGGTCGTCGGTCGATGAGGCCAGCATGGAGCGGGAGACGTCGAAGGCTATCATCACCTCTATGCCCTGGGTGTTTTCCACCTCTTCCCGTTCGCCGGCGCGCGGCCGGGCCACGGCTATGATGAGGCACGCGAGGGCGAGCAGCTCCAGCGTTATCTTTATGGCGGGCTTGTACTTCGACGCGTCGGGCATGAGGTGTTCCAGTTCGGCTGGGTTACCGAAACGGCGCAGTTTGCGCCGGCGGGCGATGCGGCTCCAATACCAAAGCCCGAAAAGCGCCGGCACGAGGAGCAGCAGGTATAGAAGGTGGGGGTATGCGAATGTCATGGGATGGAGCGCAGATAAGTTTGACGTAGAACGAGTTCGAGAAGGAACAGCGCCAGGGCGGCGAGTGCCCATGGCAGGTAGTTGTCCTCGGTGTGGGAGAAGTGGCGCACGTCAAGTTCGGATTTCTCCAATTTGTCGATTTCGGCGAATACCTCGGCGAGAACCTTGTTGCCGGTCGCGCGGAAATACTTGCCACCCGTGATGGAGGCTATCTGTTTCAGGGTGGCCTCGTCGATGACTACGGGCTGTGGAACGTATTCCACGCGTCCGAACATGTTGACCTGCGGATATGGGGCGGTGCCGTTGGTACCGATGCCGATCGTGTAGACCTTGATTCCCATCTTGTGGGCGATTTCGGCGGCGGTCAGTGGCGCCACAATGCCTGTGTTGTTGGAGCCGTCGGTCAGCAGGATCACGCTTTTGCTCTTTGCCTTGCCTTCCTTGATACGGTTTATGGAGGTCGCAAGGCCGTCCCCTATGGCGGTGCCGTCTTCGAGCATCTCGCGGTTCAGGGCGCTTATGTAGTTGGCAAGCGCGGCGCGGTCGGTTGTCATCGGCACGGCTGAAAACGCCTCGCCTGCGAACACCACGAGCCCCATGTTGTCGTCCTCGCGGGAGTTGACGAATTTCGAGGCGATTTTCTTGGCGGCTTCCAGGCGGTCGGGCTTGAAGTCGCGGGCGAGCATGCTCGACGATATGTCGAGGGCGATCACCATGTCGGTGCCCTCTGTCTTTGACGTGCGCCAGGAGTCGCGCGTCTGAGGGCGGGCGATCACCACTATCAGGCAGGCGAGCGCCAGCACGCGCAGGGCGAACGCTCCGTGGGTGGCGTACTGCCGCATCGGGCGCCCGAGCTTCGCGAATGGAGCCAGTGTCGACACCGACATGGAGGCGTTGGCGTTATGTTGCTTCAAGACGTACCACGCGATCAGAGGCACGAGCAGCAGAAGCAGCCAGAGCAGGCCTGGATGTGCGAATTGCGTCATATCTGAATCTTCTCTTTTTCTGTTTTTTGTTTGACATTCCCGTCCGCTGGTTCCGACTTCGCCCCGTCAGCGGCGGTTCTGTCGGACTGTTCCTCTGGTTCCGGGGCGGGCTTGGTCTCCTCGATGAAGCGCATGGCGTTGTTGAAGGAGCGAACGTTGTCGTCGGGCATCGGGCGCACCTTGGCGAATTTCACGAAGTCGGCTATTTCGACCACTTTCTTCATATGCTCTCCGGGAAGGCGCGTGTCAGCGTTTTTCGATAGCGCCTTGACAATCTGCGAGGAGGTCATTTCCATGGCGTTGATTCCGAAGCGGTATTGCAGGTATTCCCTGAGAATGTCGACAAGGGTGGTGTAGAACTCTTTTTCCTGGCCATGCTCGCAGAGCTGTGCCTCTCTGAGGGCCTGCATCTTACGCATAGCTATCTCGTAGGGTGGCAGGCGCTTCTTCTGCGGCAGGATGCTGACGGCGACTTTCTTCGTCAGTATCAGGTAGGCGCAGACACCGGCCGCCACCACTATCAGACCGAGAAGGATCCACCCCCAGTAGTCGGTAAGCCAGTCGGGGAGGAAGTCGTACCAGCGGCTTTCAAACCCGGCCGCGGGTGCCAGGGGGTGTATGTCGTCGAGCTTGCTGACGTCAGCTGGCACCACTTTCAGCGTCAGCGGGTTGGTACGGGCGGTGTCAGGCCCGGAGACGAGCAGGAAGGGCGGGATGGTGTACACTCCCGAGTCAAACGACTGCACCAGGAGAGCCCGCTTGATTTCCACCAGGCCGTTGCCAAGGTCGGTCGTGTCTCCGTCAACCCATTCGAGCGGTTCCACCTCGGGCGGCATCGCTGCTTTGTCAACAACGAGCCGCGACTGGCTGCCGGAGTGGTCGATTATGTCGAACCTCAGGGCGGTGACATTCCCCATCAGCATCTGGGCCGAGTCGATAGAGGCTTTCACCTTTGCGGTCGGGGCGCCGTAGGCCAGGGTCCCGGCGGTTACGAGGACGAGTGTTACGAGTAGGGATGCTGTCAGTCTTTTGCCGAACATATTTTGTTAGATAGTAGTCTGTTGTGGTTATTTGTTCCCCGGGTGCCGGTATGCTTTCGGCTGTGGCGGGATATGTGGGCGCTGCCTGGCCGGCAGCCATATCGCTGACGGGGTCAGCGGCGCTTGAACAATCCCATAAGGGCAACCACGTAGTCCTCGTCGGTAGGTACCGAGCAGAAGTTGACGCGGCAGCGTTTCAGGGTCTCCGACATGGCTTGCTGGCGTCCGTACCACCATCGGCCGTATTCGTCGCGCGTGCGTTTCGAAGACGTGTCTACCCACCGGTCGGCACCCGTCTCGAGGTCGCTGACGCGCATCAGCCCTACGTCGGGCAGCGATGAGTCGCGTTTGTCGTAAACCTGGACTCCGAACACGTCATGCTTGTTGGAGGCTATTGAGAGAGCCTTGTAGTAGTCCTTGTCGTCGATGAAATCGGATATCAGGAAAGTGGTGCAGCGTTTTTTGAGCGCGTCGGTGAAATACCTGAGCACCATCGAGATGTCGGTGCCCTTGCTTTTTGGAGCGAAGTCTATCAGTTCCCTGATTATGAAGAGTATGTGCTTTCGTCCTTTCTTGGGCGGTATGAACTTCTCAATCTTGTCGGAGAAGAAGATCACTCCGATTTTGTCGTTGTTCTGGATGGCCGAGAACGCGAGAGTTGCCGCTATTTCCGCGATCATCTCGCGTTTCTCCTGTCCGACCGCTCCGAAAAGGCGCGACCCGCTGACGTCGACGAGGAGCATCACGGTCAGCTCGCGTTCCTCCTCGTACACTTTCACATACGGGCGGTTGTGACGCGCCGTGACGTTCCAGTCTATGTCGCGGATGTCATCGCCGTACTGGTATTCCCTGACCTCGGAGAAAGTCATACCGCGTCCTTTGAAGGCCGAGTGGTACTCGCCCGCAAAGATGTTTTGCGACAGGCCGCGGGTTTTGATTTCGATTTTCCTGACTTTTTTCAGGAGGTCTTTGGCATCCATAAGGGTGGAAGTAAGCGTTTTAAGGGACTATTACCTTGTCGAGTATTTCGGAGATGATTTCGTCGGAGGTGATGTTGTTGGCCTCGGCCTCGTAGGTCAGTCCGATACGGTGGCGGAGCACGTCGTGGCAGACGGCGCGCACGTCCTCGGGGATTACGTAGCCTCTCTGGCGCAGGAACGCGTAGGAGCGCGCCGCTCTCGCCAGCGATATCGAGGCGCGGGGCGACGCGCCGAAGGCTATGATGCTCTGGAGGTCTGACAGGCCGTATTCGGCAGGGAAACGGGTGGCGAAAACGATGTCTACTATGTAGCGTTCGATCTTCTCGTCGATGTAGATTTGCTCGACGATTTTCTGTGCCTCGATGATCTCTTCCGGCTTCAGAAGGGGGCGCACCTCGGTTTTCCGGTTGGAGATGTTCTGCCTTATGATGAGTTTCTCTTCCTCGCGGGAGGGATATCCTATGACTACTTTGAGCAGGAAGCGGTCAACCTGGGCTTCGGGGAGGGGATAGGTGCCTTCCTGCTCTATGGGGTTCTGGGTGGCCATGACCAGGAAGGGGTCGTCGAGGCGGAATGTGTTGTCGCCTATGGTGACCTGGCGTTCCTGCATCGCCTCGAGCAAGGCCGACTGGACTTTCGCCGGGGCGCGGTTGATTTCGTCGGCGAGCACGAAATTCGCGAATACAGGCCCGCGCTTTATCTGGAACTGCTCTGACTTGACGCTGTATACCATGGTGCCTATAACGTCGGCGGGAAGCAGGTCGGGGGTGAACTGTATGCGGCTGTATTTGGCGTCGATGAGCTGGGCGAGAGTCTTGATCGCGAGAGTCTTTGCCAGGCCGGGCACGCCTTCGAGAAGGACGTGGCCGTTGGAGAGCAGGGCGATGAGCAGCGACTCAACAAGGTGTTTCTGGCCGACGATTGTCTGGTCCATCCCGCGGGTGATAAGGCTAACGAAGTTGTTCTTGCTGGCAACAAGGTCGTTTAACTCTCTGATGTTTACCGAGTCACTCATAAATGGATTTCTTTGTGTTGGTATTCTTGTGTTTTTGTTCTTTTCAGGATATGGTGAGCGGGGCGGCAGACTCATTCTGTTTTTTGCGGACAGGGGAGAGGGTCTGTCGCGGCCGATCCGTTACGCGAAAGTATTGAATTGCGCCGCTAAAACGTTAAATCGAATTGTTAATTTTGTCTATCAAGTATAAACCTCTATTAAGATTTAAGCATTTTTAGCTGTTATTTCCAATGATTTCAACTGCTTTGCGCTCTGCGGCTTGCTCCGATATTCTGTCGCCGGCCTTGATGCCGTATTTCTCTGCCGGAGGTATCACCACGACTGTGTTCGGCGCTATGTTGTCGGGGTCGGAGATTATGGCCTTGTTTTCCTCATAGATGTACACCCAGAATATCTTCCGGCCGTAATGCTGGCGCGCCATTGTCGTCAGATAGCGGTTCCCGCGTATGGTGTCGTAAACCGTTTCAGGCTTTGTCGCGGGGGCTTCCGCGGGTTGCCCTGGCTCTTGTCCGGCCACTGCGGCCGAATCGGCGGTTTGCGGTGTTTGGACGGGGTGCTGGAACATGCTGTCGCTGGTGCCGGCGGTAACGCTCGTGCTCTCTCGCAGCGCGCCGTCTTGTGTCACGTTGACGTATCCGGCTGATAACTCAACACTTCTCACCCCGCTAAGGTTTAGCCGCGGGTAAAGGAAATAGCCGCATGCAAGCCCGATGAGCAGTCCGGCAACTCCGGCAAGAATACCGGTGAGCCACGGATGCTCGCGCACGACCACTTTTATAACCCTCGTCTCGCCGGTAACGGGAGGCTCTTCATCGCGATATTCCGACACGGTTTCCGGTTCCGGCTCCGGCTCTGTCGGATATGCCGCGTGGGCGGCTTCGGGTTCTGTTCCCGGCTCGTGTTCCTGCCTTGTCTCCGCACAATCCGGTGCCTGCTCGACTGTTGGCTCGGTAACTTGCTCTGCTATTGGTTCGGGCACTGGCTTGGCGGCCGGCTGGATTGCCGGTTCTGCTCCGGCTGGCGACGGTTCGTCAACGACAGCCCCTCCGCCGTCAACGGCATCCTCTCCGCCGTCGGTGGGGAGTTCCGTGCCGTCAATCTCAACCGGCTCGAAGATGGAGAAAGGCGCGTTGATTTCTTCGGCAATCACCTTGTCGGGCTCGAACGCGACGTTGCCGCTCCCGTCGGCTGCAAAAAGGCCGATTCCCTTTATACGGACATTCCTGTCAGTCCGCAAGGCGGATATCACCGTGTCAGTTAGCGCTGATACGAATGACTCTGCCGTGCTTTCAGAAATGTCGCAGCGCCGGGCGAGTTCCGCGACGAGAGCAGGGAGGGGCATTGTCTGCCGCATAGCTTGCGTATCACTCATGACGCACCCCCTTTCGTGGCTTTCTTCATCATAGAGGAGGGATAAAATTCAAGTTTCAGGGAGGGAGGCATAAGGAGTAGGCCGCCCGTCGCCGGGTTCTCGACAATCTCCTCGTTGCGTTTGACACCGGCGAATGTGCCGAATCCCGGAATAGCCACCCGGCGGTCGGCGGCTGCGCTTTCAGCTATGATCGCCGACAACGCTTCGGTAATCCTGCCAGCCAACGCGTTGTCTATCGCGGCGCGTTGGGCTACCGCTCCAAGAAATGACTTGTTTTCCATTATTAAAGTCGTTTTGCCCTGATTTGAATCGTTTTGCCTTGGCAAATTTATGAATTTTCCGGCATAATGGCCCTATCCGGAGCTGACCAATGTCGGTTATGCTCTTTTTGTATGCCGTAAGAGCGAGAACCGTGCGGAGGTGTATGGTGGAGGAATAAATGGCTCATGACGGGATATGGCGGATATCGGTTTCGGCCTGTTTCGTGGTGGTTATTTCGGGAGTTGCTGGCGGAGAGACTCCTCGTGGACTGTCTCGAGGAACTTCCTGACGAAGGCGTCGCTCAGGCCAAGCGCTTCGGCGCTGTTTACGCGACTGGTGATCAGCGAGTCATAGCGTGCGCGTTGCAACAGGGGCATATTGCGGCTTTCCTTTAACGACCCGATCGCGCGGGCAATCTCCATACGGCGTGACAGCAGCTCCATGATGGAGTCGTCGACAGCGTCGATGCGTTCGCGTAGCGCGGCGAGTTCCGCTGAGGCAGCGTCGCTATCGGTTGTCGCGGAGCTTGGAGCGGCCGACAGGCGGCGCAGCATCGCCGCGAGGTCGGACGGGGTGAGTTGCTGCCGGGCGTCGCTGAGCGCTTTTTCCGGATCGCGGTGGCACTCGATGATGAGACCGGCGAACCCCATGCGGAGGGCTTCCCTCGCCAATGGTTCCACAAGCTCCCGGCTTCCTCCGATGTGGCTCGGATCGCAGATGATCTGTATCCCTTTGACGTGCCTGCCGAGTTCGATTGGCACAGGCCATTGCGGCGGGTTGCGGTACTTCTTGGCTCCGTAAGCCGAAAATCCGCGGTGCACGGCCGAAATCTCGCGTACTCCCGCGTTGTACAGGCGCTGTATGGCGCCTATCCACAAGTCCACGTCGGGGTTTACCGGGTTCTTTACCAGGAATCGTACCCTGGCGCCCCGTTTGATGTACTCCGTGGCCGCGTCAGCGATTTCCTGTACGAGGAAGGGATTTACCGTTGTACGGGCGCCGAGCCAGAGCAGGTCGGTCCCGGCGTCGAGCGCGGTTCTGAGATGGGCCGGGGTGGCTACTTCCGTTGCTATGAGCATGCCGGTTTGCTCCCTGACCTCTCGCAGCCATGGCAGTCCGGCCTCGCCGACCCCCTCGAAGCATCCCGGCATGGTGCGGGGCTTCCAAAGGCCGCAGCGAAACACCCGCACTCCGGCTTCCGCCAGTCCGGCGGCTGTCTCGATCACCTGTTCGCGGGATTCCGCTCCGCAAGGCCCGGCGATGATGATTGGCGAACCGTCGGCCGGCGCTTCAAGCGCCGGCCGCAGTTCGCCGAAATCTATATCGTTGTTACTCATCTTGCCGCGAAGATACTTCAAAATCTCCAAATACCATCCCGCCGGCAGTCAAATTCTATCAATGAATAAGAGGGTGTGTCATAATGGCTCATCCGGGGCGCCGCTTGGAGATTCATTGCTGAGCAAGGCGCTTCGCGATGACTGACAGCACCCTGCCATACGGGTACAAAGAAGGCGCTGTGCCTGATTTTGACACAGCGCCTCCGGGTTATAGATAGCAATGGAGCTTAGTTACCTTGTTATGTGTTTCGGTAAGGGTGGGGTCAGTTGCCCGGCACGAAGATCACGATACGGTTCCAGTCGTTGGTGTCGTAAGGCTGGGTCGAGCTGCCTTCCGCGTCAATGCTCAGACGGTTGGCGTTGATGCCGTAGGTCTTGGTCAGGGTGTCGTAGACTGCCTGGGCGCGGCGGCCGGAAAGCTTCTGGTTGTATTCCGCTGTGCCGGTGTCCTTGTCGGCGTAGCCCTTGATCACCACGTTCACGTCGGGATTGCTCTTGAGATATTCGGCCGTGTTGTAGACGTTGACCATTTCCTCGTCGGTAATCTTGTCAGAGTTGATGGTGAAACGCACTGTCGACATCATCGGAGCGTAAACCTTTGCCGGTGCGGGAGACTCCTTAACTTCGGGGCATGGGAGCTGTGCCTCTGCTGCCGCGAGGGCGGCGGCGGTGGCGGCCAGTTCGCCGCGGAGACCGTTGACCTGGTTGTTGAGCGAGTTGATGTAGGCGAGGTCCTTGCACTCGTTGTAGGCCTGGTAGTTCACGCCTCCGAGATTGAAGGAGAAGCCGCCTGTTGCCTGCACGTTGATGTCGATTGACTTGTCATAGGCGCAGCCGTTGGCGTTGTCGCCATAGAACGAGGCGCGGCCTTCAAGGAAGAAGTCGACATACCGGCAGAGGCGGAAGCGGAACTGGATACCGGCTGAGACGGGGAGCAGCCATTCGCGCGAGCGGGTGCCGCCGTCTTTCTTGTGGATGTTGCGCCCTTCGCTCTTGATGTCCCACACATATGTGCCGCCGAGACCGACGAAGGGAATCACGCTTACGGGACGTCCGGCGTTGACTCCGCCGAGCGAGTTGCACATATCCCACATGAAGTCAAGGTTCAGGTTGACCATCTGGGCTTTTGAGAAGTTCACGTTGTCCCAGTGCCACGCGCCGTAATAGGCGCTCAGGCGGAATCCGAGATAGGGGGAGAACCAGCGGCCGACACCGAGGTTGTAGGTCGCGGTGATGTGGCGTTTGGGATCCTTGCCACCGGCAAGTTCGTTCTCGAACAGGGGGACGTCGATACCGGCGCCTAACTGGATAAACCAGTTGTCACCTTTGTCGACACTGTAGTGGGTCTTGCAGTTGGCGGCTTCCACCACGCTTACTGACTCTTCCTCGACTACTACTTCTTGGGCGTTGGCTGTCGCGGTGGCAAAAAGACCGCAAGCACACGCAGCTCCGACGTAAAGAAGATTTCTTTTCATTTTCTTTGAGCAAGTTAAGTTTACAAATCATTAGTTTCTCTCATAAAAAGTAGCCGCGCAGGGTCTTATGAGCTGATACATCTTAATTAGTCAAATTCTAACCCTCGTAACTAAGCTGCCTTTTGACAGAATAACGCCATCAACGATTTTTTTGTTCAGGAAGCATCCGTTAACAGCCTGTTCCGTAATCCCGCCATGCGGCGGCCAGGTATGAGGAGAGGCGCTCTTCACAGAGCGCCTCCTGTTCTTTTCCCGGAGCCCCAATCCGCGACTGCCGGGTAACAAACCTAACATAAAACACGATCTAACCGCGGTGCTTCATATAGCACAATCTTGTTTTCCTTTCCTAATACTAACCCTAAAAAACTAATTCTTTAAATCAAACAAATCCTTTTGTCTTTAATCCAATCATATTTGACACGGAGGCCGGATTCCGGCGCTACCGTTCTGTTTTCGCCGACAAAGTTAGCGCGTCGCCGAACTTCTGTCAATGCCTGGCGAGCCTAATATTTGCCGGATATAGACATATATAGGTGGATATAGTTATTTAATATCTGTAAAACAGCATATTATCCGAGTATCGCATATGTCAAATATAGATTTAAATATAGCCTGATATAGCGTGTGCGCAATGGTTCGGGGGGTCAACGTTTCAATATTTTCTCCAGTTCTTCGCGCATGGCTACCCGTATTATCCCCGGCTCGAATGTTATCGCCCCGTCGAGCCTCATGTCGGTGAGAGCCGCTACGAGCGACTGCCTCGGAACGCCGAAAACCGTGTAGAGGTCCCGTTGCCTGCATTCCATCTCGATATCAGACCCGCCCCGCTGGGTGAGGGCGAGAATCCAGTAAGCGATACGCTTTCTGAGATCTCCGGATGTGAGGCACATCACGCTTTGAAGTCCCTGCTGTGCGTCGACCGAAAGCAGGTTCAGGAAATTGAACAGGAATACCGGGTCGCTTTCTATGATTTTCAGGTATTCGGTCTTTTCTATGTCTACGATACCCGCCGTCCCGACTGCTTTCGCCGAGCATGGATAAACGGTCGTGCGTCCGAAAAAGAAGTCAGGCGCGATAACGTTGGGGGCTGACAGTGTCTGCGACACCTTTATTCTGTTGTCGTCGCTTTCGATCCAGGTTCTCACGCTGCCGGAAATAACGAAACGGATATGCGAGCAGGGGTCGCCAGCCTTTATCAGCGGCTCCCCGTCGGCATATTTCAGGAAATGGAACTTGAACTTTCCTACTACTTGCTGGATTTTCTGTGTGCTTGCCCCGCTGAATAGCGGGAGACTGAGCAATACGTCTAACGTGCTCTTCATTGTGGTTTGCTTTGTCGCGGCCGGCGGTTACCGAATCCCTTACCGCTCATTTACTCTATAACACCGCGACTTTCCACTATGTTGACGGCAATCAACAAATGTACTGACTAATAGCGGGTGCGTGAATATTGTTTTGCGCGGGTGGGGGATTTTTATTAAATTTGCGCTTCATGAAACAGTTCTCGCTCAATTTCCGCGGACGCTCGCACCGCGTGGATGGTCCGATCGTGATGGGCATTATGAACGCGACCCCCGATTCGTTCTATGCCGGTTCGCGCACCCCGGCGGATGCGGGCGACGCTCTTCGGCGGCGCGCGGCCGTGCTGTTGGAGCAGGGAGCGGATGTTATAGATGTGGGAGGATACTCGACACGTCCGGGCGCTCCGGAAGTCAGCGTGTCGGAGGAGCTTCGCCGCGTAGAGGCCGGCATCGGGGCGGTCCGTAGGCTTTCATCGTCCATCCCTGTCTCGGTAGACACGTTCAGGTCCGAGGTGGCGAAGGAGGCTGTCTTGAATCTTGGTGCCGATATGGTGAACGACGTGAGCGGCGGCCTGCTTGACGCGGGGATGTTCGACGCCGTTGCCGATCTGAAAGTTCCGTATGTGCTGACACATATGCGCGGCACGCCGGCAGACATGTCCTCGCGGACCGACTATCCTCAGGGCGTCGCTGCGGGCGTCGCGGCAGAGCTTTCGGGAAAGCTGCGCGAGCTGGCGTTAAGAGGTGTTTCTGATGTGATAGTGGATCCCGGATTCGGCTTTGCCAAGACGGTCGGCCAGAATTATGAGCTTATGGCCGGGCTGCCCGAGCTGGGGCGGCTTTTGCAGAGGCCGATTCTGGTGGGAGTGTCGCGGAAATCAATGGTATACAGGCCGCTCGGCATTTCCCCGTCGGACGCGTTGCCCGGCACCATCGTGCTTAACACGCTCGCGCTGGAACGGGGTGCCGCTATATTGCGGGTCCATGACGTGGCTGAAGCCGTCCAGGCAGTCGCGGTATGGAAGCGTTTCAATGAGGCCTGCTCTGTAATCTCTTAGGAAAAGATCGCTATGATAGAATCATTCGGCATAAAAGATGTGTTCGACATCACGATTGTCGCCTTCATGCTCTATTATCTGTATAAGATAATGAAGGAGTCAGGCACTATCAATATCTTTTATGGCGTGCTGGCGTTCATCGTAGTCTGGGTGGTGGCATCCGAGATACTCGGAATGAGATTGATCGGCACGATTCTCGACAAGTTTATGAGCATAGGTCTGCTGGTGCTCGTCATTATCTTCCAGGAGCAGATCAAGAGATTCCTTGTGGAGCTTGGTTCGAAGAAACGATGGAAGTTTCTGACAAACCTGTTCCACCACCGCAAAAACAGCGCCGGCACAGAACAGGAGCAGCACGCGCGCGTCATGCCTATCGTGTACGCGTGTATGTCAATGTCGAAAAGCAAGACTGGCGCCCTCATCGTGATCGAGCAGGAAGTGCCGTTGGAAACTTATGAGAAATCAGGCGACATGATTAACGCCGAAGTAAATTCGCGTCTTATAGAGAATATCTTTTTCAAGAACTCGCCTCTTCACGACGGAGCAATGATTATCGCCGGCGGCAGGATAAAGTCGGCCGGATGTATTCTGCCGGTCAGTCACGACACGGATGTTCCCCGGTCACTGGGGTTGCGCCACCGTTCGGCTCTCGGCATATCGCAGGCGACAGACGCTTTCGCGGTGGTGGTTTCGGAGGAGACAGGCAATATTTCCGTGGCTTATCGTGGCAAACTGGCCACGCGCCTCAGTTCTACAGAGCTGGAAAAGCGGCTTTCAGCCCTTCCGGTTCCGGTTTGACGTCTGATAATACCGCCGGTGGCATGGGGCCTCACAGGTGCCGCGGGCAGTGGTCTCAAACTATGGTAACAAGGTCACAAAGAAGGCGCCGTGTCGGAATTCCGACACGGCGCCTTCTTTGTGACTTATAATTGTCAGTCTCCCATGGTGCGCAGCAACTCGTCGTTGTCGGTGGTGCGCTCCATACGCTCTTTGATAAACTCCATCGCCTCGATGGAGTTGCGGTCGGATAGGAACCGGCGGAGAATCCACATACGGTTGAGTGTTTCCTCGCGTAGCAACAGGTCGTCGCGGCGTGTTGAAGATGCCATTATGTCGACCGCCGGGAAGACGCGCTTGTTGGAGAGCTTGCGGTCGAGCTGCAGCTCCATGTTGCCGGTGCCTTTGAACTCCTCGAAGATAACTTCGTCCATTTTCGATGATGTCTCGGTCAGGGCGGTCGCTATGATTGTAAGCGAGCCACCTCCCTCGATGTTTCTGGCCGCGCCGAAGAACCGTTTGGGCTTCTGCAAGGCGTTGGCGTCGACACCGCCGGAGAGGATTTTGCCGGATGCCGGCTGCGCTGTGTTATACGCGCGGGCCAGTCGGGTGATCGAGTCGAGCAGAATCACGACGTCGTGGCCGCATTCGACCATGCGTTTCGCCTTTTCAAGCACTATCCCCGCTATTTTCACATGGCGGTCGGCCGGCTCGTCGAACGTAGAGGCGATAACTTCGGCGTTTACCGAACGGCTCATGTCGGTAACCTCCTCGGGTCGCTCGTCGATCAGCAGTATCATGATGTAGACCTCGGGGTGGTTTTCGGCAATCGCGTTGGCTATGTCTTTCAGCAGGATGGTCTTACCTGTTTTCGGGGGCGCCACGATCAGCGCGCGTTGCCCTTTGCCGATAGGGGAGAACATATCGACAACACGCGTGGAGAGGTTGTTGGAGTGCTTCCCGCCAGTGATGTTGAATTTCTCGTCGGGGAACAGAGGGGTCAGGTGCTCGAACGGAACGCGGTCGCGGATGAATTCCGGCGTGCGGCCGTTGATGCGGAGAGCCTCTGTCATCGGGAAGTATTTTTCGCCTTCGCGGGGAGGCGCGATCGTGCACTCAACCACGTCGCCGGGCTTGAGGCCGTAGCTCTTGATCTGCGCCTGGGTGACATATATGTCATCCGGGGAGGCCAGGTAGTTGAAGTCGCTTGACCGGAGGAATCCGTAGCCTTCCGGCATAACCTCGAGCACACCGGATGCCTCTATGAAGTGGTCGAAATTATATAGCGGCATTCTCTGCTGCTGCGTCTTCTGTTTCTTTCCTTTTTTCCCCTTGGGTTCCTGAACCTGCTTCTGGGCGCCAGGTTCGCGTATGGTGATGGGTTCTGCCGGAAAGTCCTGAGCCTGCTGGTGCTGCTGGTTTTCGCGGTTGTCCCTGTTATTTCTCGGCATGAATCCGCGGCCGCCTCCCATGCGGGGGAAGAATGAGCCGAACGATTCGTCAACGTTGCGCCCGAACACCCCGGGAGGGTTCTGACGCGGACGCTGTTGTTCGGGGTTCTCGGCCTGGTGTTCGATTTCGCCGCGTGAGTCGTCGACATTTTCCGCAGAGGCCGGATTGTTCTCCTGCGCGGGCTGGGGTTGCTGCTGGTTCCGGGGGGTGAACACGCGCGGACCTCTTTGCTGGAACCTGTTCTGTTTGCCGTTCTGCTGCCGATCGTTAGCCTGGCGGTCTGCTGCTTGCTGAGTATCAGGCGCGCTTTCTGCTTTTTCTGTCTCGGCGGGGGTGCTGTTGGTGACCTCGGAAATCGCGGCCTCGGCTCGATTTTCGGGGGCCGGGTTGTCGGCCGGCTCGGCAGTTGCCGGTTCGTTGGAGACAGCTTCTTTTTGAGCCTTGGGTTTGCGTCCGCGTTTCTTGGGCTGCTTTTCCTGGGCTTGCGTCTCGGAACCCGAAGCCGGTGCCTCATCCTGTCTGTCGGCCGAGGCTGTTTCAGTTTCGGTGTCGGCAGCCTGTTTTTTGGGCTTGCGTCCGCGCTTTTTTTGCTGGTCGTCTCCTTTCTTTTCGTCGGGTTGAGACTGCTGCTCGCTCTTAGGTTTGCGCCCGCGTCGTTTTTTTTCAGCCGGTTCCGCGTTGGCCGACAGGGCGATCGCCTGCTGGTCGAGTATCTGGTAGATGAGTTGTTCCTTGTCGTCGAGACTGATTTTTTTCAATCCGACTTCTTTGGCCACGCCGGAGAGTTGGTCGTCGGCCATGCTTTGCAATTCCGAGATATTGTACATCTTGAGTTGTAGGGGTTCAGGGGGGGTATTCAGGCCCCTTGTTCGGGGAATATATCCAATGTTGGGGAAATTCAGTGCCTTCGGAGCGGCTGCCCCGAGCCAGCCTTGGCTGGCGTCGAGCGGGAATCCTTATTCTAAGCTTCTGATTTAATGTTTTGTCGTCCGGTCTTGGTTCTTGCTTCTGGTCGCTCGGCAGGGATGCCGGTCGCATGGAAACCGGGAGGCATTATTGCCTGTTCTGTATTCCAGATGGGTTCGTGACATCCGTCCGATAAGCTCCATATAGCTATTCGGAACTTTGATCGGTAGTGGCTTTGCGGCCAGACGCACGGTTTTCAAAGAGAGTGTCGGAGGAGGGGATGACGCGGAGAGGGACGGGGGGATGGAGTACCGCGGGAGCGGCCGATGAATTGATGGCGATGAGAGGTGGAAACCAGTCGCCGCTGTCGGTGGGTTTTAAGCGGCCTCAAATTCGCCGCAAAGTTACGCTATTCTATCGGATTAACCAAATTCCGTATGAAAAAGTTCGTCAGACACGGCGTTATTTATCTCCCGCGGCGCTTCGTTCCGGATTGTATGCCGATTGCCGGCGCTGGCCAAGCCGTGTCATTCCTCGGCCGGGAACGGGAGCGACAGGGAGGCGGCACGGGCTATGCGCCGGTTGCGCCAGCACTTTCGGCACACGGCTATATATCGGTCGTCGCCTCCGATTTCCACTTGCGCGCCTTCGTTTACGATGTCCCCGTTGCTGTCTATGCGTGCGTTGACTATTGTCTTGTGTCCGCAGGTGCAGGTTGATTTGATTTCGTCGATTGTGTCGGCTATCTCGAACAGGCGTTTGGATCCCTCGAAGAGGTGCGTCTGGAAGTCGGTGCGGAGCCCGTAGCAGATGACGTTTGAGCCGAAATCGTCGACGATTCGGGAGAGCTGGTCGACCTGCGGCGCGGATAGGAACTGGGCCTCGTCTATGAGAATCCAGTCGACAACCGCCCTCTCGCGGGTGAATTTCTCCTTGGCGAAAGCGTAGAGGTCTGTTTCTGGATATATCCAGGCACATTCGCGCTCGATGCCCAGGCGCGACCTGATGACATTGCGGGTGTCGCGGGTGTCGGTCGCCGGTTTCATGCAGATGTAACGCATCTTGCGTTCTTCGAAATTATAGGCCGTGGTAAGCAGAAGTGCGGTTTTGGCCGATCCCATAGTGCCGTAGCGGAAATACAGTTTGCCTTTGCGGTTCATTTTTCTATCGCTGGAAATCTTTTTGGCGAAGTTAGCTATTTTCCGCAAATACGGGGTATCGGCGGGGCTGAAAGTTTTCAACATCCCCATATGAAAAAGGCGCCGCGCGGGATTCCCGCGCGGCGCCTTTTTCATATGGGGACAGACTGTCGCAGCCCACCCACATCCCCCGGCTATTCGGGATAGTCGAGCGCCATGTAGTGCTGGTAGGGGTGGTCGCATGCCGGGCAGACCTTGGGTGGTTCAGTGCCTTCAAACACATATCCGCATACGAGACACTGCCACTTTATGGGTTTTTCTCGCTTCCACACAGTGCCGGCCTTGACCTGCTCCAGGTAGTGGACGAAGCGGTCGTGGTGGTGCTGCTCGATTTCGGCTATCGAGCGGAAGTGCTCCGCTATTTCCGGGAAACCCTCCTCGTCGGCAACTTTCGCCGCCTCAGTATAGAGTTTCACACCTTCTGTGAGTTCTTCTTCCGCAGCTGTTGCCAGGTTGGAGGCGGTATCGGCGATCACACCCGCATCGGCGTCCATCGGCACGTTTACAGATCCGCCTTCCAGGAATTTGAAGTAGACCTTGGCGTGGCGCATCTCGTTGTCGGCGGTGTCGCGGAAGACCTCACCGATGGGGAAGTATTCTTCTTTGTCGGCCTGTTGGGCGTAGAAGTTATATCGGGTGTACGCGCTCGATTCAGCCAGATAGGCGATCACAAGGTTTTTCTCGGTTTGTGTGCCTTTGATGCTTTTCTTGGATTTTGCCATAGTAGTATGTTTTGTCAGTTTTCTATCTTAGAAAACAAAGGACGCGGCCAATGGTTCATATATCCGCTGACGCAACAAAAGCTGGATGTTGGCCGCCGTTTGAGCTTTTTTGAGTAAATTCGCGGCTGAACTGATTGATATGGATACAGCTTTATTCGACAAATTCGACCGCGAGCATCTCTGGCACCCGTATACCTCGGCCATTGACCCGCTGCCGACCTACAAGGTCGCGGGAGCCCGGGGGAACCGCATAACGCTGGCCGACGGATGCGAACTTATCGACGGCATGTCGTCGTGGTGGTGCGTCATTCACGGCTACAACCATCCCGTGCTCAACGCGGCGGCTGCCGCCCAGATCGAGAAGATGAGCCATGTGATGTTCGGCGGCCTCACCCACGACCCTGCTATCGAGCTTGGCAAACTCCTGCTTGATATGTGCCCCCCGGAGATGAACAACATTTTTTTCGCCGATTCCGGCTCTGTCTCTGTCGAGGTGGCGCTGAAGGTCGCCATCCAGGCGGCGGTCAGCAGGAGCGGTTCGCACGAGAAAACTAATTTCGCGACGATACGTTCCGGCTATCACGGCGACACGTGGAACGCCATGAGCGTGTGCGACCCTGTGACAGGCATGCACGGCGCTTTCGGCGCGGCGCTTCCCAAGCGTTTTTTCCTGCCACAGCCGCGTTCGCGTTTCGACGGAGAGTGGGATCCTGCCGACATAGAGCCGTTGCGCGACCTTCTCGGGAAGCGCTCTTCGGAAATCGCCGCCCTGATACTCGAACCGATTGTGCAGGGAGCGGGAGGCATGTGGTTCTACCACCCCGAATACCTCCGCCAGGCCCGCCGGCTGTGCGACGAGCACGGAGTATATCTGATATTTGATGAAATCGCGACGGGATTCTGGCGTACGGGCCGGTGCTTCGCCCAGGAACACGCCGGAGTCGTGCCCGACATAATGACTGTCGGCAAGGGCCTGACGGGCGGATATTTGACTCTCGCCGCGGTAATCACGACCCGCGAGGTCGCCGAAACCCTTTCCCGCGGGGAGGCGGGGGTGCTTATGCACGGACCGACATTCATGGCAAACCCTCTTGCGTGCGCCGTGGCCTGCGCGTCGCTGAGGCTGGTCAGAGAGCAGGATACGGCTGGTGTGGTGGCGCGTATCGAGAACCGGTTGAAAACACTGCTGGAGCCGGCCCGCGGCCTCGCGGGTGTGGCCGACGTCAGGGTGCTCGGCACGATTGGCGTCATAGAGGTTGACGACAATGTGAATGTCGGCGTCTTCCAGAAAGAGTGCGTCAAGCGCGGGGTATGGATCCGTCCTTTCGGGCGCAACATCTATGTAATGCCCCCGTATGTCACTCCCGAGGAAGACCTCGAGACACTCTGCCGGGAAATGACGGACATTATAAGGGAAGGAAAATGGAAATAAAGAGATACCTCCAGCAGTTGCGCGACGAAGGCAACTTCCGCGAGATTCCGAATTTTACGAAAACGGGTGTCATAGATTTCTCGACTAACGATTATATGGGCCTTAGTGCCGATGACGCGCTCCAGGAACGCTTTTTTGCCGATCCGGCGGCACGGAAAGTCCCTATGACCTCCTCGGCCGCGCGCCTTCTGGCTCCGCGCCAGATCGAGTACGCCAACCTGGAGGTGTTCCTGAGGTTGCTTTATGCGGCCAGGCGCGGCGACGACACCGGGGCGCTGATGTTCAACAGCGGCTACCATGCCAACACGGGGCTCATACCGGCCATTGCTTCGAGCGACACATATATTATTGCCGACAAGCTGGTGCATGCGAGCATTATAGACGGAATCATACTGTCGCGCGCGCCGTATGCCCGCTTTCCGCATAATGATTTCGACCGTCTTGAAGCGATGCTGGAAAGAAAGGCCGGCGAATACGGCAACGTCCTCGTGATTGTCGAGAGCGTATATTCCATGGACGGGGACTCGGCTGACATAGAAAGGCTGATCGCTCTTAAACGGCGCTACCGCAACGTTATGCTTTATGTTGACGAGGCGCACGCTTTCGGGGTTCTCGGCCCCAGGGGGCTTGGACTGGCAGCCGCTTCGTCTGACCCGGGAATGGTGGACGTGGTGGTCGGCACATTCGGCAAGGCGGCGGCCTCGATGGGGGCGTTCGCCATCACAGGCTGCGATTTACGCGATTACCTGGTGAACACTTCCCGAAGTTTCATATTCTCGACCGCCATCCCCCCCATACAGGCAGCCTGGACCCGTTTCACGCTCGGCTCACTTGTACGTATGGACGCGGAGCGCGGGCATCTGGCGGAACTTGGCTCGCGGCTGCGGAATGTCATCCACAAGTATTCTCCCGTGGAGGTCGTTCCGTCGCACATTCAGCCGTTGATTGTCGGTGATTCGCGGAAGGCGGTGGAACTTTCCCACAAGCTATATAACATATATGGTATAAAGGCCCTGCCGATCCGCAAGCCCACCGTTCCGGCCGGTACTGAGAGGCTGCGTTTCAGCCTCAACGCCTCAATGACCTTTTCCGACATCGATACACTTGACCACGCTCTCGGCGACTTGCTTCCGGCAATCAATCCTCCGAAACTCTGATGACAGCGACAACAATCCATTCTGCCCGTGTTTCTGCCTCCTCGCGTCTCACAGCGCCCTCGGCGGGCAGCCGGCTCATCATGGTGTTCCTCGGATGGGGTATGTCGCCCGAGCCGTTCCTGACACTGGCAAAGCCCGGATACGACGTGATGCTTCTGTGGGAGTACCGCCTGGGGAGCGACGGTATAGATGATGAAATCCTGGACAGGTTGTCGGCATACAGGGAAATAGTGGTCGTGGCCTGGTCGTTCGGCGTGGTGGCCGCGTCATACATGCTCGATTCCTATCCCGGGCTCCCTGTAACCCGCAAGGTCGCTGTCAACGGTACCCCCAGGCATATCGACCGGAGTTTCGGAATTCCTCCGGCGGTTTTTTCCGTCACCTTGCGGGGGCTTTCGCCTGCCGCTGTCGTGAAATTCACGGACAGGATGTTCGCGGACCTCGCTGACCGCGGGGCTTTTGCCGCCGCTGGAAACGCCCGCTCGTTCGACTCTGTATTGGAAGAACTCAGGTTCTTCGGCGGTTTGCCCGTCTATTCCGGCGGTCTCAGATGGGATTTCGCGGTGGTCGGGGGCAGGGACGCCATATTCCCGCCTGCCAACCAGTCGGCTTTCTGGGCTGCCGCCGGTTGCCGTGCCATCGAGCGTCCCGAGGCCGGCCACTATGTCGGGTTGCAGTCGGTAATTGACGATTTCGTGGTTGACAAGGAGTTGGTGGCAAGCCGTTTCGGCGGCGCGCGGGATACTTACCGCGACAGCGCGGGTGTGCAGCGCGGTGTCGCGGAGAAATTGTGGAGGCTGACAAAGGGCTGTCTGTCAGGCCCGGTTGCGTCAGTTCTCGAAGTCGGAGCCGGCGATGGGTTGCTGACTGAGCTTTACGCGCCCAGTCTGTCTCCTGAAACCCTCGTCCTGTGGGATATCGCCGATATAGGTTCCGGACGCTTCCCCCCCGGCGCGCTTTTTGAAAGATGCGATGCCGAGGAGGCTGTCCGCCGCTGCCCGTTGTCGTTTGACCTCGTGATTTCCGCCTCGACGTTGCAATGGTTCCATTCCCCGGAAACATTTGTCGCCAACGCCATGCGGTTGCTGCGTCCCGGCGGTCTGCTTGCTCTCTCCTTTTTCGGAGACGGCACCTATCGCGAGGTTGCCGACATAACCGGCGTGTCGCTCAAATATCCCGACCCTTCCGTTTGGGATATCGACGGAGAGGTGGTGCTGCTTGAAAAAGACAGCGTGGCTGAATCGTTCGCCGATGCCGCGGCCGCCGTGCGGCATATCGGGCGCACCGGTGTCAACGCGTTGCGCCGCGACTGGGGGGCGTCGGTCAGTGCCGGACGAAGGCTGATGCGCGAGCTGCCGGAAAATCCCGGCGGCGGCGTGAGCCTGACGTATGTGCCGTATTATATGATAATCAGAAAGCCAACAACATAGAGATATGAGCCAGGTATATTTCCTCAGCGGCATCGACACCGATGCCGGGAAAAGCTACTGCGCCGGATGGCTCGCCCGCGAGTGGGCCAGGGAAGGCAGGAGCGTGATCACGCAGAAATTCATCCAGACGGGCAACTGCGAGTATTCCGAAGACATCGAGCTCCATCGCCGCATCATGGGGATACCGATGCAGCCGGTGGATCTCGACCATACCACGGCGCCGCTTATATACACTTACCCGTGCTCGCCGCAGCTCGCCGCGCGGCTCGACAGGCGCGACATACCGCTCGAAGTCATCGAGAAGTCCACCGCCAGGCTTGCCGGGCTTTACGACGTTGTGATTATCGAAGGGGCGGGGGGGCTGATGGTGCCTCTGACCGACGACTATATGACCATCGACTATCCCCGCGAGCGCGACATCCCGGTGATTCTTGTCGTTCACGGCGCTCTCGGCTCCATAAACCACGCGATGCTGTCGCTCGAGGCCGTCAAGACAAGGGGGATGAGGCTTCCGTATGTGCTGTACAACGCCTGTTTTGACGATGATTCGCTGATAGCCGAGGACACCTTCGGGTTCATAAAAAGATACCTCGCCAGGGAATTTCCCGACACGGAGCTGATAAAGGTGCCCAGGATTTTTTTACCTCAGCAAAATAATTCGTAACTTCGCGCTATGACTGATCAGATGCCTACCCCGCGCAAAGCATTCCTCCTGCTCGAAGATGGCACGCTCTTTGAGGGCAAGTCCTTCGGCTTCGAGGCCCCGGCAGCCGGTGAAGTTGTTTTCAACACCGCTATGACGGGTTATCCCGAGAGCTTAACCGATCCCTCCTATGAGGGGCAGATCCTTGTCACCACTTATCCCATACTTGGCAACTACGGAGTACCTCCCGAGACAGAGAAGGACAGCGTGAGCGAGTTCCTCGAAAGCTCGAGAATCCACTGCCGGGCGATTGTGGCCCAGGACTATTCCTGGGAGCCGAGCCACTGGCTGGCCACGCGCTCGCTGCACGGGTGGCTGCGCGACGAGAAGATTCCGGGGCTGTACGGGATTGACACCAGGGCGCTGACCAAACACCTCCGGGAGAAGGGTTCGATGCTGGGCAAGATTTATTTCGACAGCGCCGACGAGGTGGCGTTCAGCGACCCCAACACTGAAAACCTTATCGCGAAAGTAAGCATCAGGGAAGTGCAGACGCACGGCGACGGCGAGAAGACCGTCGTGCTCGTCGACTGCGGTACGAAATACAACATTATCCGGTGCCTGACCCGCCGCGGGGTGAAGGTTGTCTGTGTCCCCTGGGACTACGACTTCAACACCATCCCCTACGACGGGCTGTTCATATCCAACGGGCCGGGCAACCCCGACTTCGCCGAAGCCACGGTGGCCAACATACGTAAGGCTATGGCGGCCGGCAAGCCGATCTGCGGCATATGCATGGGCAACCAGCTTCTCGCCAAGGCGGCGGGAGCCACAACCTACAAACTTAAATACGGCCATCGCAGCCACAACCAGCCCGTGCGCCAGGCGGGAACCAACACCTGCTACATCACCTCGCAGAACCACGGCTTTGCCGTTGACGACTCCACGCTTCCCGCCGACTGGGAACCGCTGTTCGTTAACATGAACGACGGAACCAACGAGGGCATACGCCATGAGGAGAAGCCCTTCTTCTCGGCCCAGTTCCACCCCGAGGCCTCGTCGGGCCCCCGTGACACAGAGTTTATTTTTGACCAGTTTATCTCCCTGCTTTAAGAACGATTTGCCATGACCGACAGGAACAACGCGGCATCCGAGAATATCGACAAGACAGTTAAAAAGGTGCTTCTCCTCGGCTCCGGGGCCTTGAAAATCGGCGAGGCCGGCGAATTTGACTACTCCGGTTCCCAGGCGCTGAAAGCGATGAAGGAGGAGGGTATCTCCACCGTGCTGATCAATCCGAACATCGCGACAGTGCAGACATCGGAGGGGTTCGCCGACAAGATTTACTTCCTCCCCGTCACCCCTTATTTCGTGGAACGGGTGATTGAGAAAGAGCGTCCGCAGGGGATTCTGCTCTCTTTCGGCGGCCAGACGGCACTCAACTGCGGCGTGGAGCTGTTCGAGAGCGGAGTGCTCGAAAAATACGGCGTGAAGGTTCTCGGCACTCCGGTGCGCGCCATCAAGGATACGGAGGACCGCGAGCTGTTCGTCAAGCGACTGGACGAGATCGGAGTCAAGACAATCAAGAGCGAGGCGGTGGAGACCACCGCTGACGCGCTCGCCGCGGCCGAGCGGCTCGGCTACCCGGTGATAGTCCGCGCCGCCTACGCACTCGGCGGCCTGGGCAGCGGGTTCTGCGACAATGCCGAGCAGTTGGTGGCGCTTACGGAGAAAGCGTTCTCTTTCTCCCCGCAGGTGCTTGTAGAGAAGTCGCTCAAAGGTTGGAAGGAAGTCGAGTACGAGGTGGTGCGCGACCGCTTTGACAACTGTATCACTGTCTGCAACATGGAGAACTTCGACCCGCTCGGCATCCATACGGGCGAAAGTATCGTGGTCGCTCCCTCGCAGACCCTTTCAAACGACGATTACCATTACCTGCGCCAGCTGGCGATAAAGATAATACGCCACATAGGCATTGTCGGCGAATGTAACGTGCAGTATGCTTTCGACCCCGATTCGATGGACTACCGCGTGATCGAGGTAAACGCCCGCCTGAGTCGTTCTTCGGCGCTCGCGTCAAAGGCTACCGGTTACCCGTTGGCGTTCGTAGCGGCGAAGCTCGGCCTCGGCTACGGCCTGTTCGACCTTCGTAATTCCGTGACGCGCGAGACCTCGGCCTTCTTCGAGCCGGCCCTCGATTATATCGTGTGCAAGATTCCGCGGTGGGACCTCGGCAAGTTCCACGGCGTGCGCCGCGAGATAGGCTCGTCCATGAAATCGGTCGGCGAGGTTATGGCCATAGGCCGCACGTTCGAGGAGGTTATCCAGAAGGGCCTTCGTATGATAGGGCAGGGCATGCATGGTTTCGTGGGCAACCGCGACATAAAGTTCGACGACCTCGACCGCGCCCTGGCTGAGCCTACCGACAAGCGCGTGTTCGCCATAGCGAAGGCGATGCAGTGCGGATATACTGTCGAACGCATACACGAGCTGACCAAGATCGACCGCTGGTTCCTTGAAAAGCTGCACCATATCATCGCGACGGAAGGGGAGCTGAAAGCTGTCGATGAGATCGGCGATCTTCCGGTGGAGCTTGTGCGCAAGGCCAAGGAACAGGGCTTTAGCGATTTCCAGATCGCGAGAGCCGTGCGGAAAGACCGGTTCGACATTTCCGGCAGCGACAATGCCAAGGTACGGACCCTCCGCAAGGAGATGGGGATTCTCCCCGTTGTCAAGCAGATCGACACCCTTGCCGCCGAATATCCGGCAATGACCAACTACCTGTATCTGACGTATAATGGCTCAGAGAACGATGTCAGGTATCTCGGCGACCACCGCTCGGTTGTCGTGCTCGGCTCCGGAGCGTACCGTATCGGATCTTCCGTTGAATTCGACTGGTGCTCGGTCAACGCCCTGATGACGGTCAAGCGGCAGGGATACCGTTCGGTGATGATAAACTACAATCCCGAAACGGTGTCGACAGACTACGATATGTGCGACCGCCTTTATTTCGACGAGCTGACCTACGAGCGCGTGATGGACATATTGGAACTGGAACAGCCCCACGGAGTAATACTTTCGGTCGGCGGTCAGATTCCGAACAATCTCGCGACGCGTCTCGACGAGGCTGGGGTGAATATCCTTGGCACTTCCGCGAAGTCAATCGACAACGCGGAAGACCGCCACAAGTTCTCTGCCATGCTTGACCGCCTCGGCATCGACCAGCCGCGTTGGCGCGAGCTGACGAGCTTCGCTGACATTGACGAGTTCATACGCGAGGTCGGATTTCCGGTGCTTGTGCGGCCAAGCTATGTGCTTTCTGGCGCGGCCATGAACGTCTGCTCCAACGAGGAGGAGCTTCACAGGTTCCTCAAACTGGCGGCCAATGTCAGCAAGCAGCATCCCGTAGTGGTGACAGAGTTCATCCAGAACGCCAAGGAGATAGAGATGGACGCTGTCGCGCAGAACGGTGAGATCAAGGCTTACGCGATTTCAGAGCACATAGAGTTCGCGGGGGTGCATTCCGGCGACGCTACCATCCAGTTCCCGCCGCAGAAGCTGTATGTGGAGACGATGCGCCGTATCAAGAAGGTATCCGCGTCCATAGCCAAGGCGCTTGACATCTCCGGGCCGTTCAACATACAGTATCTCGCGAAGAACAACGACATCAAGGTGATAGAGTGCAACCTGCGCGCCTCGCGCAGCTTCCCGTTCGTCTCCAAGGTGTTGAAACTCAATTTCATCGACCTGGCGACCCGCGTGATGCTCGGGCTGGACGTGCAGAAGCCCAACAAGGATCTTTTCGACCTTGACTATGTGGGGATAAAGGCGTCGCAGTTCAGTTTCTCGCGCCTGCAAGGCGCTGATCCCGTGCTCGGCGTTGACATGGCCTCTACCGGCGAGGTCGGCTGCATAGGCGGCGACACTTCTGAGGCTCTTCTGAAAGCCATGCTGTCGGTAGGGTGTCGCATACCCAGGAAAGCGGTGCTTCTCTCTACCGGCACACCCCGGCAGAAAGCCGATATGCTTGATGCGGCCCACCGCCTGCATAACAGCGGATATGTGATTTACGCTACCGAGGGGACATGCCGCTTCCTGGCCGACAACGGTATTCCGGCAATAAAGGCTTACTGGCCCTCGCAGGCCGAAGGACGTCCGCAGGTGCTCGACCTGCTGCACGAGCGCAAGGTCGACTTCGTGGTGAACCTTCCGAAGAACCTGTCGTCGACGGAGCTTTCCAATGGCTATAAGGTGCGTCGCGCCGCCATTGACCTGAATGTGTCGCTGCTCACCAACGCCCGCCTGGCATCCGCTTTCATCGAGGCATTCACCACGCTCCCGGTGGCGGACATCCAGATCAAGTCCTGGGACGAGTACAAATAATGTCATTCTGCCGCAGGTAACACCATCCTGCTGCGCGGGGTTGGAGGCTCTTGTTTCCGCGCGGCCTCTCACTTCAACCGCACAATCCTTTATCCGGAATCAATTCGGATAAAGGTTTTTTTGTTGATAACTTTCATATATGGGCGATGACGTGGTAAGGGAGCGATTTTTAGCATATTACTTGGCCAGGGTTTTCTTGTTGTGTTTAGGCTGCTTGGCTTGCAAGTATCTGATTGACACTAAATTGCGATGTGTATTTGCCGTGTCGCTTTAATGTGTTGGATAAGGGGCTGAATAACAGGTACGTTTGGCAGTGTTTGAATTTTCCAAATTTTTCGGCCTTTGTTTTTCAACAATTTTTTGCGGAAATTTGCAATACAAAATCGCGGCCTCGCTATGGTTTCCGCGGCCAGCGCTAAGAAATCTGGAACTCTAACATCTATATAATCCACCCTACAGGTTTATAATGGACAAATCGCACCTCCGGCTTTGGGAAGAGTGCAGCGGCATCATCCGCAACAACATCTCCCCGGAGCAATACAAATACTGGTTCGAGCCGGTGACGTCGCTGGATTTCACCAATGGCGAGCTGCATATCTCGGTGCCCTCCGCATTCTTCAAGGAGCACATCGAGGATACGTTCCTGCCCATAATGAAGCTGGCCCTGCGCCGTGTCTACGGGCCGGAGGTGAAGCTGTTTTACCATTACGAGCAGGTCAAGGACCTCCCCGACACCCAGATCAAGGAGGCCGGTCTGGCCGCATCCCCGGCGGTAGGGCGCAAGGGGGCTGACCTTTTCCGCGCTCCTGTCGATCCGGCGTTTGACTCGCAGCTGAACCCCCGCTACACGTTTGAGAACTATTGCGGATCGTCGTCAAACAAGATCGCGCGGGCGATAGGCGAGGCCATCGCCAACAATCCGAAGGTAAAGACTTTCAACCCGCTCTTTGTGTTTGGCCCTCCCGGAGTGGGCAAGACGCACCTTATCCAGGCTATCGGCATCAAGATCAGGGAGAACAACCCCCGCGCGAGGGTATTGTATGTGTCGGCCCGTCTTTTTGAAAGCCAGTTCACGGTGGCGCAGCGCAACGGCAAGATCAACGAGTTCATCAACTTCTACCAGAGCATTGACGCTCTTATCGTTGACGACATACAAGACCTTATAGGAAAGGAGGGTACGCAGAAAACCTTCTTCCACATCTTCAACCACCTGCATCTGAATCAGAAACAGATCGTGTTGTCGAGCGACTGCTGTCCGACCGACCTCAAGGGGATGCCCGACCGCCTGCTTTCGCGCTTCAAGTGGGGCATGACGGTCGAGCTGGAACGCCCCGACCTGTTGCTGCGGCGGGAGGTGCTTCAGCTCAAAGCCGACCAGGATGGTCTCTCGCTATCGAAAGAGGTGATGGACTTCATCGCTGAGAATGTTACCGACAGCGTGCGCGAGCTCGAAGGGGTCGTGGTGTCGCTCCTGGCGCATGCCACGGTGCTGAACCGAGAGGTGACGGTCGACCTCGCGCGCCATGTGCTCTCTAACGTGGTCAGGATGCAGAAGAGCGCGTCCGTCAACTTCGAGATGGTCACGCAGGGTGTGGCGTCACACTATAATATCGACCCGGATGCGATTTTCACCAAGTCGCGGAAGCGCGAGATTTCCGACGCGCGCCAGATGGTCATGTATCTTGCCAAGAAGCATGTGAAGATGCCGCTTACGGCGATTGGCACCCGCCTGTCGCGCACCCACGCCACGGTGCTATACGCCTGCAAGAACATCGAGGAGCGCCTCCCGTTCGAGAAACAGCTCCAGGAAGATGTGGCGTCTATTGAGCGTTCGTTTCTTGAATGACCGCTTTTGATTTTTATTGTAACTCGTTGCCATGTCGCGCCTTAACGATTTTATGCGCCATTTCGAGAACTCGGTTCTGAGCGAGTTTTGCGAGCGCAATGGCGTGGTCACCAGATATTCCCGCGGCGATTTATTGGTTAGCGAGGGGGAGGTGTGCAGGCATTTCGGCTTTATAAGGAAGGGTTATTTCAAGTTCTGTTCGGTATCCCCGGCCGGGGAGGAGTGCGTCACGGGATTCGCGTTCAAGAACGAACTGGTGTGCGACTATGTGAGGTCGTTTCTGTATCTCAAACCTTCGTATAGCTCGATTGTGTGCGGGGCGGAGTCGGAGGTGTTGCAGGTGCCGTTGACTGATATACGCGGGTATGTTTTGGAAAACTTTCCGGATTTTTTGCCACACTCCACTTCCGTGCTGCTCGAGGAGGCGTACCGGCGTTATCTCGACAGGCATATAATGTCGGCGGCCGAGCGTTATTCGATGTTGCTCGAGTGTCGCCCGGCTCTCGGTAACGAGCTTCCCTTTCACAATGATTCGGTAAAAATTACAGAAGTAGTTGAAACTTAAGTTAATATATCGA
>CAJTRT010000024.1 GCA_910579105.1 uncultured Muribaculaceae bacterium
GCGACCACCTGGTCCCAAACCAGGTGCGCTACCGGACTGCGCTACGCCCCGAATGTCCCTCCGGCGATGTGTGCGGCGATGCCGCTTCCTGCCGTGGAATCTGCCGCGAAGATACGGCCTTTCCCCAATATATCCAAATTTTCAACGATTTTCGGCGCTGATGCCGAGGTGGTCGAACAGGCGGCGGTAGTAGGCCGCTTTCTTGTCCAGGGCCAGGGGGTAGGCCCGCGAGGTGGATGGCATGCGCCAGACCTCGAGGTCGCGGCCGCGGCCGCCGGCTGTGGCCGCGTCGAGATAGCCGGGGGCAGTTACCATCTCCCCCATACGCGGCAGCGGTGTGCCGGTCAGGGCTGCCACGACGCCGGCGGCTTTCTCACCGGTGGTTGCCACGGCGCGGCAGCGGGGCATGCGTTCCAGGAGGTCGCGGAGGGGCACCGGCTCTACGATCTCGAGGTATTTGTCGGAGGCGTTCCCAGCCAGCCGCCGTACTTTGCGGCCGGTGTCGTTGAGGGCTATGCGTTTCTCGGTGAGAAGTCTTTTTATCGCGTCAAGGTCGAAGTCCTTTGATCCCGGAAGCCGCAGCGCGTCGCGGTGGCCGAGGAAGATCAGCGCCATCATCGGCCAGAAGTCGTTGGTGCGGTTAGGGTAGTAGAAATCCATGGCCCACCGCTTGGGCTGCGGCGGGAAAGTGCCCATTATCAGCACTTCGGCGCCGTCGGGGATGAACGGCTCCCAGGGGTGCGTCTCGATGATCGGCCCGAGGCCGTCGTTTTGGTCAGTCATAAGTTAATGTTTTGCCTGTATAACGTAATTCGGGGGTGAAAGATTGCTCTCGGGCCTGTGCCGGGTGATTTTGGGGCGATGGCTGGGAAATCACGCCGATTTTCGTTAACTTTGCGGTAAATTACCGAATTATGGGCCGGCTTCTCGCGATTGACATGGGACAGAAGCGTTGCGGCATCGCCGTGACCGACCCGCTGCGCATCATAGCCAACCCGCTGGAGACGGTCGAGACGTCGCGCCTGCCGGAATTCGTTGCCGACTACTGCCGCCGCGAGCCGGTCGACTTGATCGTGGTCGGCCGCCCCCTTGATATGCGTGGTCGCCCCTCGGATTCCACGCGCTTCATACTTCCCGCTCTCGGTCGGCTGCGCAAGGCGCTCCCCGCGGGGATGGAGGTCGTGTGGGCCGACGAACGGTTCACCTCCGTGCTCGCCCACCGGGCGATGATCGACGGTGGGATGCGCCGCATGGCGCGCCGCGACAAGGCTGTTGTCGACAAGATTTCGGCCGCCATAATTCTCAACGACTATATAACCAATTCGATATGAAACTTCCCGTATATCTTTACGGCCATCCTGTGCTCCGGGAGGAGTGCCGGGACATAGGGCCGGAATATCCCGACCTGAAGAAGCTCGTGGCCGATATGTTTGAAACCATGTATGCCTCCGAGGGGGTGGGGCTGGCCGCGCCGCAGGTCGGCCGGGCCGACCGCGTAGTCGTGATTGACGCCGACCCCGTGAGCGACACGTTTCCCGAGTGCAAGGGGCGCAGGTTCGCCCTGGTCAACCCTGAGGTGGAGGTGCTCGACGGCGACCCGGTGAGCCGTTCCGAGGGGTGCCTGAGCCTGCCCGGCATCAGCGAGGACGTCAAGCGCGTGGAGCACATACGCCTGCGCTGGCTCGACGAGGATTTCCAGCCCCGCGAGGAGGAAATCTCGGGCTTCCTCGCGCGCATAGTGCAGCACGAGTGCGACCATCTGGAGGGCGCGCTGTATGTCGACCACCTGTCGCCGCTGCGCAAGCAGTTCATCCGAGGCAAGCTGCGCAACATAATCGACGGGAAGACCCGCTGCGGCTATCCCGCCAAATACGCTCCAAAGAAAAAGAAGTAAACCGATATGGCATCCCCGAATCCCGACGACAAGAAAATCATCTTCTCAATGGTGGGGGTCTCCAAGACCTACCCTCCGCAGAAACAGGTTCTGAAAAACATCTACCTTTCGTTCTTCTACGGGGCGAAGATAGGCATCATAGGCCTTAACGGCTCCGGCAAATCGTCGCTGCTGAAAATCATCGCCGGCATCGACAAGGACTTCCAGGGCGAGGTCGTGTTCTCACCGGGCTACTCCGTGGGCTATCTCGAGCAGGATCCCAAGCTCGACCCGGCGAAGACGGTGGTCGAGGTGGTCCGCGAGGGCGTGCAGCCCGTCATGGACCTGCTCCGCGAGTTCGACGAGGTGAACGCCGCCTTCGGCGATCCCGACGTGCTGGAGGATCCCGACAAGATGGACAAGCTCATCCAGCGCCAGGGCGAGCTGCAGGACGCTCTCGACGCCGCCGACGCGTGGAACATCGATTCCAAGCTCGAGCGCGCCATGGACGCGCTGCAATGCCCGCCCGACGACCAGCCGGTGAGCACCCTCTCCGGTGGCGAGCGGCGCCGAGTGGCTCTCTGCCGCCTGCTGTTGCAGCAGCCCGACGTGCTTCTGCTTGACGAGCCTACCAACCACCTCGACGCCGAGTCGATCGACTGGCTTGAGCAGCACCTCCAGCAGTATCCAGGCACTGTGATCGCCATCACCCACGACCGCTACTTCCTCGACCACGTGGCCGGCTGGATTCTCGAGCTGGACCGCGGCGAGGGTATACCCTGGAAGGGCAACTACTCGTCATGGCTCGACCAGAAGACCAAGCGCATGGCCCAGGAGGAGAAGCAGGCCAGCAAGCGGCGCAAGACCCTCGAGCGCGAGCTTGAATGGGTGCGCATGGCACCCAAGGCGCGCCAGGCCAAGGGGAAGGCACGCCTGTCGAGCTATGACCGCCTGCTCAACCAGGACCAGAAAGAGCGCGAGGAAAAGCTCGAGATTTTCATACCCAACGGTCCGCGCCTTGGCAACAAGGTTATAGAGGCGAGCGGGCTGGCCAAGGCGTTCGGCAAAAAGCAGCTCTTCAAGGATCTGGAATTCGCCCTGCCCCCTAACGGCATTGTCGGCGTGATAGGGCCTAACGGGGCTGGAAAAACGACGCTGTTCCGCTTGATAATGAAGCAGATGGAGCCTGATGCGGGGTCGTTCGAGGTCGGCGAGACCGTGAAGGTGGCCTACGTTGACCAGACGCACCACGACCTGCTGCCCGAAAGCACCGTATACCAGGTGATCTCGCAGGGGGTGGAGAGTTTCCGCATGGGTGGCCGCGACGTGAACGCCCGCGCGTATCTATCGAAATTCAATTTCGCCGGTGCCGACCAGGAGAAGAAGATCGCCGTGCTGTCGGGTGGCGAGCGCAACCGCCTTCACCTAGCTATGGCGCTCAAAGAGGAGGGCAACGTGCTGCTTCTCGACGAGCCGACCAACGATATTGACGTGAACACGCTCCGCGCCCTCGAGGAGGGTCTGGAGAACTTCGCAGGATGCGCCGTGGTTGTCAGCCACGACCGCTGGTTCCTCGACCGCATATGCACCCATATCCTCTCGTTCGAGGGGGACGGCAAGGTGGTGTTCTACCAGGGTAGCTATTCCGACTACGAAGCCTACAAGAAAGAGCAGAACGGCGGCAAGGAGCCTCCCCGCCGCCGCTACCGCAAGCTGATGGAGTAACCCCACGATTGAATTGTAGGGACGCGATACATCGCGTCCGCGTAAGAATGGATTCGCAGTCATTTGCAGCCATTATGCGGACGCTATGTATCGCGTCCCTGCGATTTGCCGGCCCCCAACCGGTTATTTATTCCGGTGTAATATTTTTTATAAGAATTATAACGGGGCGGATAAACGCGTAAAAAAACAGGCGCCTTGCTCACGCGAGTCGCCTGTCGTCATTTGGGGATAGTGTCCCTCCCGGGTGGGGTAAAAAATGGGAGGGACGTTGGGGTATTGTTGGAGTCTTTTCGGTTCGGGTGGCCGCTTATTCGGCGACGACCTCGAAGGGGATTTCCACCGCGACCTCTTTGTGGAGGTTGATCTTGGCGGTGTATTTGCCGAGTTCCTTTACTGTCTCCTTCAGCTCGATGGTCTTGCGGTCGATCTCGTGGCCGAGTTTCGCGAGGGCCTCTGCGATCTGGATGCTGTTCACGGAGCCGAAGATGGTGCCGGTAGCCGAAGCCTTCGCGCCGATTGTGAGCTGTACGTCGGCCAGGGAAGCGGCGAGGGCTTCAGCGGCGGCCTTCTGCTCGGCGAGCTTGTGGGCGCGCTGGCGCTGAACTTCTTCGAGCTGCTTGATGGCGGAGGGTTTGGCGATTACGGCCTTGCCGTTGGGAATGAGAAAGTTGCGACCGTAGCCGTCCTTTACTGTAACCACGTCGTCTTTGTAGCCGAGGCCGTGGATGTTTTCTTTCAGTATGATTTTCATTTTCTCAAAGTCTTAAAGTAGTGGGTGGCTTTAAATTGGCGGCCGCGCCTTATTTCATAAGGTCGGTTACATAGGGGAGGAGGGCCAGGTGGCGGGCGCGCTTAACGGCCTGCGCCACGCGGCGCTGGAATTTCAGCGAGGTCCCGGTGATGCGGCGGGGGAGGATCTTGCCCTGCTCGTTGAGGAACTTCTTGAGGAATTCGGGGTCCTTGTAATCGATGTACTTGATTCCGCTGCGTTTGAAGCGGCAGTATTTTTTCTTCTTTACGTCAACCGACAGGGGGGTGAGGTAGCGGATTTCTGACTGTGTCTGTGCCATTTTCTTTTAGAGTGAACTTGTTGGAAACTGGGGTTATGCCTCCTTAGCCTCGGCCTCGGCGGGAGCGGCTGCTTCCTGGGCTTTGCCGGCGCGGAGCGAGCGGCGCTTAGCGGCGTATTCGGCGGCGTACTTGTCGTTGCGGAAAACGAGGAAGCGGATCACGCGCTCGTCGCGGCGGAAAGCTGTCTCGATTTTCTTGACGATTGTGGGTTCGCCGTCAAACTCTACCAGGGTGTAGAAGCCGGTCGACTTTTTCTCGATGGGGTAGGCGAGCTTGCGCAGGCCCCAGAGTTCCTCGTTCACGATTGTGGCTCCGTTGTCGGTGAGCACTTTGGTGAACTTTTCTACCGCTTCCTTCATCTGAGCTTCAGACAAAACGGGAGTTAAAATGAAAACGGTTTCGTAGTGGTTCATTTTGTTAACTGGAAGTTATGTAACTTGGTGTTTGATTGGTGCTTGCGGCCACATAGGCCGCCAAACGGCTGCAAAGTTACGAAATTTCCTCTGTTTGCCAAAATTTTCAGCGTGTTTTGCGGCGGTGTGTTTTGCGGCGGAGTCTGCACGGCGCCGATGCGGCATACGGGCGTCGCGGGCGCCGGGCCCGCGTGCCGGGCGGGTGTGGAGAGGTCTTCGCGCCGGGTGCGTGATGGCTGAATGATTGTAAGCGAACCGAGGGTTATAAATTAAAAAATGGAGCGTCTCCCGACGATCCATTTCCTTTAAACCTTTATCTTAATCTAATACTATGAAAAACACACATGCAAAGGAACTCATTATTTCCGACCTGTGCAAGCATTGGCGCGTTTTACCCCCCCCATTTAACGAATTTTAACGCTAATTTAACATATGCGATATGAATAATGCCCCTTTCTGGGGCTTGTGGGGGCGTTTTTATGCATAATGTGGTGGAGACGGCGACATCGCCTTGCCCACGTCGCGGAGCTTAGCTATATTTGCCGTGGCAAACGGTGATTCCCGTAGTCACCCGGATGCGCGGTGCTGGTCTGGCTCTGATTGACTTTTGGAGTTTTTGGGAGAAAATTCGCCATTTGGGGCGGATGAATGGCCCGGCATCCGATTTGCGCATATTTTATCAGAAACCGCCTTTATATTATAATGTATAATTATGACATCAAATGTATGCGGGCCGGCGGAGACGTGGCCGGTATGGCCCGCGGCCTGGCGCGGATCTTTATGGTCGCTTCCTTAGTGGCGGTCTGCCTCCTGGTGGCCGCGCTGTTCGCCGGGTGTGTGACCGACGCGGCGCCGGAGCCGCCCCGGTCGCTTGGTGCCGGGGACCGGTGTCCGTATTTCGAGGTGGTGCTCGACGACGGGCGCGCGGTTTCGACCTCCTCCCTGGCCGGAAGGCGCGTGATGATTGTTTTTTTCAACACCTCTTGCGCCGACTGCCGCAGGGAGCTGCCCGAGATACAGAGGGTTGCCGACGGGCTTGGCGACGACGGCTCCGGGGTGCCGCGGGTGCTATGTGTCTCCCGCGGGGAGGGTGCCGGGTCTGTGGCGGCCTACTGGCGCGACAACGGGCTGACGATGCCATACTCGGCGCAGACCGACGCCGCGGTCTACCGCGAGTTCGCCACCTCGGTGATCCCGCGCGTATATATAATAGGTGCGGATCTGGTAATCGAGGCCGCGTATGCCGAGGTGCTGCCCCCCGCCGGGGCGTTGCTCAGCCAGATGCTCGAAGGGCAATAAACGCCGAACGGAGGCGTTATATATAGGTGATGAGACGATTAAGCACGCTCCGGGGGCTGTTGCCCCTGTTGTCGCTCCTGCTCCTTGCGGCCGCGGGCGCGCTGTCGTCGTGCTCAAACAAGCGCAACAACGCCGCGACGCGCAAATACCAGGAGTTCATCACCCGCTACAACATCCACTACAACGGCGACAAGCACTTCAAGGAGACCCTCGAGGAGATGGAGCAGGGCTATGAGGACGACTACTCGCGGCTGCTCCCCGTGCACCCGGCCAACGCCAAGGCCGACGAGAAGGCGCCGCAGCCGTCGGGAAACTTCGACCGCTCCATCGAGAAGGCTCAGAAGGCGATCCAGCTCCGCTCCATAAAGAAGAAGCCGAAGAAACAGGCCGGGAAGGGGAACGACCCCAAGTACAAGGCGTGGATGAAGCGCGACGAGTACAACCCGTTCCTCCACAACTCCTGGATGATGATGGGGAGGTCGCAGTTTCTCAACGGCGACTTCCTCGGGGCCGCTTCCACCTTTTTCTACATATCGAAGCATTTCACCTGGCTTCCCGCCACCGTAACCGAGGCGAAGCTGTGGGAAGCCCGTTCCTACGCCGCCCTCGGCTGGCTTTTCGAAGCCGAGACGATACTGACCCGCGTGAAGGAGGACCAGCTCGTCAGCAAGAAACTGCGCGAGCTCAACGCCCTGGCCTGGGCCGACTTCCTGATTCATTCCGGCGATTACGCCGGGGCCATTCCGCGGGTGGAGGCGGCCGCCTCTATGGCGGCACGCCAGCAGAAAGTGCGCCTGAACTTCCTCCTGGGGCAGCTCTACGCCCTGGTGGGGAACAAGGAGGCGGCCTATCAGGCCTACAAGAAGGCCGGCAGCAGCGGTAACGCGACGTACCGGACCAAGTTCAACGCACGCATAAAGCAGAGCGAGGTGTACACCGGCTCTGACATAACCCCCGAGGTGAAGGCTCTGCGCCGCATGGCCCGCTACGACCGCAACAAGGAGTATCTCGACCAGGTGTATTACGCCATAGGCAACCTGTACCTCTCCCGCGCCGACACCCTGAAAGCGATCGAGAACTACGAGCTCGCCGCCGAGAAGTCGACCCGTTCGGGCATCGACAAGGCCCTGGCGCAGCTCACCCTCGGGGGGCTGTACTACAACCTGCGCCAGTATTCCAAGGCGCAGCCCTGCTACTCCGAGGCGATGCCGCTTATCCCCGAGACCTATCCCGACTACCGGGTGCTGAAACGGCGCAGCGACGTGCTCGACGAGCTGGCCGTCTATTCGCAGAACGTGGAGTTGCAGGATTCGCTGCTGCGCCTGTCGGCTATGACCCCCGAGCAGCAGCTCGCCGTTGTCAACAAGATCATCGACGAGCTGAAAAAGAAAGAGAAGGAGGAAGCCGAGGCCGCCGCCCGCGAGGAGTTCCTGGCCAAGAACCAGGGGAACGAGCTGCAAGGCACCAACACCCAGACGTTCACTATGAACAACGGCGACGATTCCTGGTACTTCTACAACACAATGACCAAGAACGCCGGAAAGACCGAGTTCCAGCGCCGGTGGGGCAACCGCAAGCTCGAGGACAACTGGCGCCGCCGCAACAAGTCGTCGTTCGACTTCAACGACTTCGACTCCGCCTCTTCGGAAGATGAGGAGGGCGCGGAAGGGGAGAACGCCGCCGATGCCGCCGAAACCGGCGCTGATCTCTCGCCCGAGGACGCTGAAAAGGCAAAGCAGGCCGAGGATCCGCACTACCCCGAGTATTATCTGAAACAGATTCCGAAGACCGATGCCGAAAAGCTCACCGCCAACGACATCATACAGGAGGGGCTGTATAATATGGGAGTGATCCTCAAAGACAAGATGGAGGACTTCCCCGCTGCCGAAGGGGAGTTCGAACGGCTTATGACGCGCTATCCCGATAACGTGTACCGTCTCGATACCTATTACAACCTGTATCTGATGTACACCCGCGCGGGAAACACCGCCGCGGCCGAGCGCTACCGCCAGCTGATCCTCTCGGAATTCCCGGAGTCGAAATACGGCCTGGCCATGCGCGACCCCGACTATATCGGTAGCCTCCGCCGCATGGAGGCCGCCGAGAGGCAGCTCTACGACCAGGCGCTCGAGGCTTACCTCGACAACCGCAACCGTGAGGTCCACGCCGTCTACAAAACCATGTCGGCCGACTATCCGCTGAGCAAGCTGATGCCGAAGTTCATGTTCCTCGAGGCTCTCGCCTGTGTCTCCGACAAAAACCGCGAGGGTTTCAGCAACACGCTCCGCGAGATGCTCGAGCGCTATCCCGATACCGACCTGACGCCCTACGCCTCGGCCTATCTCAAAGGCCTGGCCCAGGGACGCGACCTGCGGCAGGGCGGCTCCAATATGCGCGGCATGGTGTGGGACACCCGGCTGAGCAACGACTCTACCGCCGCGGCTTCTGACTCCGTGCCCCGTTTCGAGGTCAATGCCGAGGCGCCCCAGCTGCTGGTGCTCCTCTACCCGATCGACGTAATATCGCCGAACGCCCTGCTGTATAACGTGGCGCGCCATAACTTCACCTCCTTCGCGGTGCGCGACTTCGATCTCGAGCAGATGAACTTCGGCCGCCTCGGGCTTTTGATAATCAAGGGTTTCGCGAATATCCGCGAAATGAACCATTATCTGTCGGTGCTCAACGACAACCGCGACTTCAAACTACCGCCGGAAGTGCGTCCCGTGATCATATCGCAGGAAAACTTCGACGCTCTGCTGCGGTCCGGCGGCTCTTTTGACGAGTATTTCGACTATATGCGCGACAAGACCTATTCCGACACCGAGCAGTGCGTTCTCCCGCCGGAACTCTACGAGCCGTCGCCCCTCCCCTCCGAGCAGCCCGAGGAACCCGTGGAGGCTGAGCCGGCAGTTCCTGCCGCGGAGGAGTCGGCCGCTGAACCCGGGATGGAACCGGTTCCCGTTCTGGTGCCTGGAACAGAGGCTGAAAAAAACACCCCGGAGCCTGCCGCCCCTGAACCTGTCGCCCCTGAACCTGCCGTCACGGAACCTGTCATTACCCCGGAGCCCGTCGCGTCGCCGTCACCGGCAACTCCTTCGCCGTCCGCGGCCCCGGCTCGTCCGTCCGCCCCAGTCCGGCTCCCGGACTATCCCGAAGGCTCCGAGGGAGACGACCCCCTGCTTGACTGACTGCCGCGAAATGGCTCCATACTTTCGATATAACGGGATTTCACGAGATTATACGCGTCACGCCGCATCCGTACTGGTTGCCGGGATGGCTGTGTACGGACGCGGCGTGACGCGTAAGGTTTGGCGGGATTCGTGCGAAGTTGGGTTGACTTAGCGCGTATTCCGGTGGGTTTTCAGCGTGGTTTCACAACGGGATGCCCCCTCAGGGATTCTGGGGAAGCTGGGGCGCGGCCGGTGTGGGTGTGACCGGGACGGCGCTGGGGGTCGGAGCCATGGGTTTGGCTTCCCAGCCCAGGGCGGAGGCGCCGAGCACGGCCGCGTCGGCCTCTTTGAGCTCTGAGGGGAGGACTTTGACTTTCCCCTTCCATATGCCGAGCATATTCTTGTCCATGGCGTTGAGCATCGGCTTCATGAGTATGTCGCCGCTCTTGGCCAGGCCGCCGAAGAGGATGAAGGCCTGCGGGGCTGAGAACACCGTGAAGTCGGCGAGCGCCTCGCCGAGAATCTCGCCGGTGAACTCAAAGATGTCCTTGGCGATCTTGTCGCCGGCCACGGCCGCGTCGTAAACGTCCTTGGAGGTTATCTGGTCGGTGGGGATGTTGCGCAGCAGCGACGGTTCGGCGGGACGGGCCTCGAGGAACTCGCGGGCGCTCTGCGCCACGCCGGTGGCCGAGCAGTAGGTCTCCAGGCAGCCGCGGCGGCCGCAGTTGCAGAGGCGTCCGTTATTGCGGCGCACGATCACGTGGCCAAGCTCACCGGCGAATCCGTCGTGGCCGTAGACGAGCTGCCCGTTGATCACGATGCCTGAGCCGACACCCGTGCCGAGGGTGATCATTATGAAGTCCTTGAGGCCGCGGGCCGCGCCGTAGGTCATCTCGCCGATGGCCGCGGCGTTGGCGTCGTTGGTGACGGCCACTGGTATGCCGGTCTTCTCCTCGACGAGTTTCGCCAGGGGTATGGGCGTGGGCCATGGGAGGTTCACGCCCTGCTCGATTATGCCGGTGTAGTAGTTGGCGTTCGGAGCGCCGATGCCTATGCCGTGGATTTTGTCAACGGCGTCGTTTGACTCTATCAGCTTGTTAAGCTCGGTGTTGAGCTCGTCGATGTAGGCCTCCACGGTGGAGTGTTTGCGGGTCTTGATGGAGGAACTGGCGAGTACGACGCCGCGCGCGTCAACTATGCCGAACACTGTGTTGGTGCCGCCTATGTCGATGCCGACAACATAAGGTTTGCTCATCTTATTGAAAGGTATTATTAGGTAAGTGAAGTTGTTTTGCCAAGCGCCGTGGCGCAAGTGAGTGACAAAGGTAGCAAAAAATTCATTTCCAAAGGAATTTGCCGCATTAAAATTGTCTAAGGCATGCGTGACGGGCGCGCCGTGCGGCGTTTCAGGGTGGCTATGAACGATTGGCCTCTCCCGGCGTTATAGTTTTATGACATAAAACGTGAAGATTATGAAAAATTACGCTATCCTGGCAATCGCCCTCATGGGCGCGGCCGCTCTGTCGGGCTGCGACTCGAAGTCGAAACTCGCGAAAGAGATACAGGGGGAATGGACTTCCGCGCCGGAGCTGCTCGTAAACACCGGGGCGGCACGCGCGTCGCTGGTACGCGTCGCCGAGTTCGACCGCGCGGCCGACGCCGCGGAAGGGACTGTTAAAATGACCGCGCTTATCACCGTCGAGAACACCATCCCCGCCAACGACTCCATAGTAACCCCGCTGACGATCACGGCTTCCGGCACGGCGGCCATTTCCGGATTCTACACAGTGAAGGACGATGACGAGTTGAAGCTGAACCTCGACGCGTCCACCCTATCGATCGCCGTGGATCCCGAGGCCGTGAAACTGGATTATGACATTATAGACGGCAGGAGCGGGTCGTCGCTCGAACAGCTCCGCCCCGGCGCTCTGCGCCTGGCCCGGCAGCAGATCAACCGCGCCGCGCAGGATGTGTTCTTCAACCTTGACGAGATCGACGACATACGCATCGACAACAATCTGATGTCGTGCGAAATCGGCCACAAGGACCTCACGTTCCGCCGGGCGGTGCCGGGCAAATGACTTTTGACAATCTGTAACATTGGCGGCGGGAGGTATCTCGGGAAAAAGTTGTAAATTCGCGTCCATAGTAAACATTGGCTTATGAATTTCAGGAACTTTTTTGACCAGATACCTCCCGTCACCAAGAACCTGCTGATAATCAATGTGATTATCTGGCTGGCTATGGGGCTCGTGCGCTCCGTCGGGGGCTTCTTGGAGCAGTACGGCGCGCTGTACTACTTCACCTCTGACCAGTTCGTGCCCTCGCAGCTGGTCACCTATATGTTCATCCACGCGAACTTCATGCACCTGTTTTTCAACATGTTCGCCCTGTGGATGTTCGGCATGACGATGGAGCGCGTCCTCGGAGCCCCAAAATTCCTGTTCTATTATATTTCCTGCGGCCTTGGCGCCGCGCTGGTCCAGGAAGGGGTGTTCGCCGGCATGATCAGTCATTACGCCTCGATGTTCGCCAATCCCGGGGCGGTGAAGGACCTGCTGGCCCATTCGCAGGTCATGTACAACCAGCTGTACGAGATAGGCGTGGTGCCCACAGACGCGGAAGTTGGGATGCTCTACCAGCTTTACCACACCCCAACCATCGGAGCCTCGGGCGCCGTGTTCGGAATCCTGCTGGCCTTCGGCTACATGTTTCCCCAGGCGCGGCTGTCGCTCCTTTTCCCGCCTGTCACCCTTAAAGCCCGCACTTTCGTGCTGATTTACGCCGCTATCGAGCTTGTGCTTGGCGTGTACAACAACCAGGCGGACACCGTCGCGCATTTCGCCCATCTCGGTGGTATGCTCTTCGGCCTGGCGATATTGCTTTACTGGCGCAAGAAGGGCGTCATAGGGGGGCCGTATCATTTCTGATCCGAGTATTTTTCCAGGATGGCGTCCCTGCCGCCGACCAATCGTCATATGATTCTGCGCCTGTTCATAATAAACGCCCTGGTGTATCTCGGGCTTAAGCTGCTGTGGCTTGCCGCTCCTGCGACCGGGCTTGATTTCGAGGCCGCGGTGGCTCAGTTGCTGCTGCCTCCGACGCTCGAAGGGGTGGCGGGGAGGCCGTGGACGGTGCTGACTTATATGTTCACCCAGTGCGATTTCCGCCACCTGCTTGTCAATATGCTGTGGCTCGGCGGGTTCGGAACGCTGCTCGCCCGCGACGCGGGGCACTGGCGGGTGCTGGCCCTGTATCTTGTCGGGGGTGTGGGCGCCGCGGCCATGTTCCTTCTCAGCTCGCTTACGCCGTTCGCCCCGGCCGAACCCCTTGCCGGGGCCTCCGGCGCGGTGATTGCCCTTACGGTCGCCGCCGGGGTGGTGAGTCCTGGCCGGAAAATCAAGCTGACCTATATCGGCGAGTTCTCGATGAGCCATGTGGTGCCCCTGGCGCTGTTGGCGTTCTTCTTCTGCTCGCTTCCCGAGGCCATGGCGCATGCCGGCGGCCTGTTCTGCGGCATCGCGGCCGCGCTCGCGTGGCGGCGTTCCAGGCCTGCCGCGGCTGCCCGGGCCTCAGCTCCTTCGCGGGGCGCTCTCTCACAGCCTGACGAGTATTCCACCCTTGTGGCCAAGGCAAACGCGCAAGGTTATGAGGCGCTTCTGCCATCGGAGCAGCGGCGGCTCTACGAGCTGACACTCCGCCGCGGCTCCCGGCGTTGATTTGGCGATTTAGGCTTATGTCACCCTTGACGAAACGCATATTAAGGATAACGGGCTGGACTGTCTGTCTGGCCGCGGCTGTCGCGACGGTGTGCGCGGCTTACGGCGGCGTGGTCAACCCGGTGGTGACAACCATTCCGGCGATTCTCTCCATGACCTTCCCTTTCTGGCTGGGTTTGTCGGCCGCGTTGCTGATCGCCGCCCTGCTCGCGCGTGCCCGGCGCATGGCGCTGGTGCCGCTCCTGGGTATTCTTTGCTCGGCGGGTCCCGCAGCGAGCTACACCCCGGTGAATCTCTTCCGCGAGAATGTCGCTGAGCGGGATTCCTCCCGCGTGTTCACCCTTTTGAGCTACAACACCGCGAATTTCGTCGGAGTGAACGACGGGGCTGTGCCTGCGGAAAAATATCTCGCGCCAGGCGCGCCCCGCAACGGCATAGCGGAATATATCATAGAGAGCGGGGCCGACATTGTGGTCGCCCAGGAGTTCCCGCCGATGAGGCCCAACCCCTTCCTTGGCTTCACGGCGGAGATGATTGACACGCTCGCGGCCGTCTATCCCCACACGCAGCATTTCCCTCCGTCGGCCTACGCCGAGGGGGAGCACCGCTGCCGCATATTCTCCAAGTTCCCGATGCGCCGCGTCGAACTGCCGCCACCCTCCGGCTCGGCGGAGTGGTCGGCCGCCATGGTCGACATCCGCGGGATGGAGACGCTGGTGGTCGACGTGCATCTCCAATCAATCGGGCTGTCCCGTCAGGATAAGGAGCTGTACCGCGAGCTCACCGAGGGAGATGGGCGCGGGAAGATGCGCGAGGTCAGGCAGACGCTTATCGGCAAGCTGTCGAGGGCGATGCGTCTCCGCGCCTGGCAGGCCGTCAGGCTGCGCCAGGCCATCGATTCGATCGGGGCGCCCAATGTGATTGTGGCGGGCGATTTCAACGACATTCCCGGCTGCTACGCCCTACGCGAGATCGCCGGCGGCGATTTCCGCAATGCCTTCAACGACGCGGCCAACGGCCCGATGATCACCTTCCATTCCGACCGCTTCTACTTCCACATCGACCACATCCTCTACCGCGGGGCGATGGAGGCCGTCGACCTCCGCCGCGGCCCCTGCGCCGAGTCCGACCACTACCCCCTCCTCGCCACCTTCCTCACCCGCTGACCCGCCGCCGGCGTATGTTGTCGCGCATACGCGTTGTTGTTGAGGATTTTTTGCGTATCTTTGCGGAGGGCAACCGTTTTTGCCAGACATATTCGCAAACAAACCAAATAACAACCTTTTTTCATGAAGCCAATCATTATGAGCATCTGCGCGGCCGCGGCCGTGTCGGCCATCGGGCTGGGGGGCGTTTCGTGCGGTCACGAGCGCCAGAACCCGTTCACGCAGCCCTATGCCAACGAGTACGGCATACCGCCGTTCGAGGATATCCTGATCGAGGACTATGTTCCCGCTTTCGACGCGGGTATCGCCGAGGCCAAGGCCTCGATTGATTCGATTGTGGCCAATCCCGAGGCTCCGACTTTCGAGAACACGATGCTGCCGCTTGACTGCCTCAGCCCGACGCTGGAACGCGTCATGAGCGTGCTCGCGTCGCTTACCGAGGCCCATTCGACCCCGGAGCTGCAGGCTGTCTCAGAGGAGCTGTACCCCCGCTACACCGCCTTCTCCGACGAGCTGATGATGAACGACGCCCTGTTCCAGCGCGTTAAGACTCTCTACGAGAACATCGACACCGTTAACCAGCCTCTCGACGAGCGTCGCGCCATAGAGCAGGCCTACAACGACTTCGTGCGCTCGGGCGCGCTCCTCGATCCCGCCAAGAAGGAGGAACTTAAAAAAATCAACAACACCCTGGCCAACCTCTATCTCAAATTCAACAAGAACCTCCTGAACGCCAACAACACGTTCGAGATCGTGGTCGAGGATGAGGCCGACCTTGCCGGCATACCCTCAAACACGGTCGACAATGCCGCCGCGGAGGCCAAGGCCCGCGGCAAGGAGGGAAAATGGGTGTTCACCCTCCACGCTCCCTCGCGCCTTGCGGTGCTGCAATACGCGGCGAACCGCGGCCTCCGCGAGAAGATGTGGCGCGGCTACACCACCAACGCCACCAGCGGTGAAAACGACAACCGCCCCGTGATCGCCGAAATCCTCAAGGCCCGCGCTGAGAAGGCGAAACTCCTCGGATTCAAGGATTACGCCGCGTATTCCACCGCCGACAAGATGGCCAAGACCCCCGAGGCCGCCGAGGCGCTGCTGACAACTATCTTCGAGCCTGCCAAGAAGAAGGTCGCCGAGGAGGTCGCCGCAATGCAGGCCGTGGCCGACGCCGAGGGTGGCGGTTTCAAGATCGCTCCCTGGGACTATTACTACTATGCCGAGAAGGTGCGCCAGCAGAAATACGCCCTCGACGAGAGCGCCCTGCGCCCGTACTTCGCCGTCGACTCCGTGCGCAAGGGTATTTTCGCCATGGCCAAGCGCCTCTACGGCATAACTTTCGAGGAAATCGACGCGCCGAAATACCATAAGGACGTGAAGACCTACAAGGTGACCGATGCCGACGGCAAGCACCTCGCGATCTTCATCACAGACTACTTCACCCGTCCCGAGAAGCGCCAGGGCGCCTGGATGGAGCAGCTCAAAGCCTCCTGGGTGAACGCCGACGGCTCCGTCGAGCGCCCGATTATCTATAACGTCGGGAACTACGCTCCCCCGACGGCCGACGCTCCCTCGCTGCTGTCGATCGACGACGTGCAGACCACCTTCCACGAGTTCGGCCACGGCCTCCACGGCATGCTCTCCCGCGCCCGTCTCAAAAGCCAGAGCGGCACCAACGTCGACCGCGACTTCGTGGAGTTCCCCTCGCAGTTCCACGAGCACTGGGCCTTCCAGCCCGAGCTGCTGGCCGAGTACGCCCATCACTACAAGACCGGCGAGCTGATTCCCGACTCGCTCGTGCGCCAGGTAAACGCCGCCTCGAAGCACAATATGGGCTTCATGACCGCCGAGCTTGCCGGAGCCGCCCTCCTGGACCTCGCGTGGGGCCACTACGACCCCGCGGTCGACGGTCCGGTAGACGTGGATGCTTTCGAGGCGAAGGTGGCCGAGAAAATCGGCATGCCCGCCGAGCTGACATTCCGCTACCGCTCCCCATACTTCAAGCACATCTTCGGCGACGAGGGCTACGCTTCGGGCTACTACACCTACCTCTGGGCCGAGCAGCTTGACGCCGACGGCTTCGAGCTGTTCAAGGAGAAGGGCGCTTTCGATCCCGAATCGGCAGCCAAGGTCAAGAAGGTGCTCGAAAGCGGCGGTTCCGAGGATCCTATGAAGCTCTACGAGGAGTTCCGCGGCCACCGGCCCGACGCTTCCGCCGTAATCCGCCAGCGCGGTCTCGACTGATTCCGCCCTGCTTCGGTATTACCATATAAGGCGCCGTGTCAGAAGTCTGACACGGCGCCTTTCCATATCCGGATGTGATGGTGTTGATTGGTCGGACGCACGGGCCGTGCGTCCCTTCTTACAGGCGCGTTACGGAGGCGGTGCCGCCGCGGCGGATGACGTAAAGGCCCGAAGGAGCTGATGACGCGGGACCATGGTATGCCTTTATGCCAGAAAGAGTGTATAGCTCCACATCGCCGGGCTGCCCGTTGTCGGGGCCGACGCTGCTCGCCGAGGTGACCTCTGTGCGGTTGAACCGGCTCCATGGCTCTGTCGTCTTGTACAGCTCGATTTCGTCGGCAGTGAGGTTGATGCCGAACCCGAGCGTCCCGTCGGCATAGGTGGCGTCGCTGAACGGCTCCCCGTTCACCGCCGGCAGCTCCGGGCGGTAGGTGTTGACGTTTCTGAGGCTCGGGGTGGCGAACGCTCCGTCGTTGATAGTCAGGTTGCCCTGCGATGCCGCTCCCTCATAGGGGGGCGGAGCTAGAATCAGAGTGGTCATATGGCTGTCGGCCAACGCCCGCGGGGCTATCTCCGTGACGAAGAACATATATTCCCTGCCGTCCTCGGCCTTGTGGTTCACCGTGTAAGGGATGAAGATTACCTCCGCGTCCGGGTCTTCGCAGCCGATGACGGTGGCGTGGGTGTAGTCCCCGACGCTGTAACGCAGTCCCTCGGCGGCGAATTCCTCGGCTTTGGGGGATATCGCGGCGGCTGCGGCGACAATCCCGGCGAAAACGCGTGTCTTTCTCATAGCTTCATAGTTGACGTTGTAAATAACTTTCAGAATTAAAACGCCCACGGTTCCTCCCGGGTTCATTACATTGGTGTCGGCAATGCCGCGCTTATTGGTTCCTGGATCGATCTGACGAGTCGGACTGGTCTGACTGGTCCGACGTGAGGGCACCGCGTCACTGATATTGAGGAATGGCTCGTGTTGGAAAATAGCCGCGGCGGAGGGCAATAAACGCGGGCGGCGGTCGTTATATCGTTAGTGAAAAAACGCAATTAAGCAAAACCTCATAGCAATGAACAAACTGTTTCTGTCATTAGCCCTTGCCGCTGTGGCGGTTTCCGCGGTTTCCGCGAAGGGTCCGAAGGATCCGGAGCTTATGACTATCGGCGGCACGCCGGTTAAACTCAGCGAGTTTGAGTACCTCTACAACAAGAACAACTCCCAGCAGCTCCAGCCGCAGACTGTCGACGAGTACCTGGGAATGTTCGTCACCTACAAGCAGAAGGTAGCCGCCGCCCGCGAGGCCGGCATCGACAAGTCGCAGGCGTTCCAGAACGAGTTCGAGGGTTACCGCCGCGACCTCTCGGAGCCTTACCTGAAAGACCAGGCCGTGGAGGATTCGATCCTGCGCGCCGAATACGAGCGTATGAAGACGGAGCGCGACGTGAGCCACATCATGATCGCGCTTGGCGACAACCCCGCGGCCGACTCCCGGCAGAAGCAGCTTCTCGATTCGATACGGACCGCCATCATCGGCGGCAGCGACTTCGCCGGGCTCGCCCGCAAGTTCTCCATCGACCGCTCCGTGACGCGCAACGGGGGGCATATGGGCTACATCACCGCCGCCCGCTTCCCATACACGTTCGAGGATGCCGCGTATGAGACAAAGGTCGGCGAAATCTCGCCCGTGATACGCACCCCCTTCGGCTTCCACATCGTGAAGGTCAACGGCGAGCGTCCCGCCCAGGGACAGGTGCTCGTCGAGCATATACTGAAACTCACGCAGGGGATGGATCCGCAGGCCGCGGCCGTACAGAAGGCGAAGATCGATTCGATCTACACCCTGGTGACCGCCGGTGGCGCCGACTTCGAGGACGTGGCCACCCGCGAGAGCGAGGATCCCGGCTCAGCCAAGAACGGCGGCCGCCTGAACTGGTTCGGCTCGGGCCAGATGGTGCCTGAGTTCGAGCAGACGGCCTTCTCGCTGGCCGACGGCGCTATTTCCGAGCCGTTCGCGACCTCCTACGGCTACCACATCATCAAGCGCCTCGAAGGGAAGGGGATCGACCCCTACGAGACCGTCCATCCGATGCTCAAAAAAGTAATCTCGCAGGATGAGCGCGGCCAGCTCCCCCGCCAGCGCCGCGTGGAGCAGCTTAAAAAGAAATACGGCGTCCAGCTCGACCAGGCCGCCATCGAGGCCGTCAAGAAGGAGATCGCCGCCAACATGGGCCTCGACTCCGCGATGACCGCCCGCTTCCTGGCAAGCGAGACACCCGTGGCGAAAATCAACAAGCAGCCCCTGATGCTTTCCGATGTGATGGCCGAGATGGGCAACCCGTTCATAGGCACCGGCGAGCAGCAGGCAGCCCAGTTCGAGGGACTGGTGAACCGCGCCGTTGAGAGCGCCGTCCTTGACCTGGCCCGCGAGGACCTGGCCCGCGAGGAGCCCCAGTACGGCAACCTGGTCAACGAGTACCGCGACGGCATGCTCCTCTTCGAGATTTCCGACCGCAACGTGTGGTCGAAAGCCAAAGAGGATAAGGAAGGGCTCGAGAAGTTCTTCGAGGCCAACCGCGCCAGGTACGCATGGGACAAGCCGCGCCTGAAAAGCTACGTCGTGTTCGCCACTTCCGACTCCGTCTGCTCCGCCGCCAAGGCGTATCTCGAGACCAACAAGGTGCCTAACGACTCCCTGGGCCTTGTGCTGCGCCGCGAGTTCGGCAACAACGTCAAGGTCGAGCGCGTGCTGGCAGCCAAGGGTGAGAACCCGATAACCGACTTCATTGCCTTCGGCGGCGAGAAGCCCGCCCCCAAGGGGCGCTGGGCCTTCTATTTCCCGTATCAGAACCGCGTGATCCTCCAGCCTGAGGACGCCGGCGACGTGCGCGGCGCGGTGACCGGCGACTACCAGAACCATCTCGAGGAGAAGTGGGTGGCGGCCCTGCGCGAAAAGTATCCCGCGAAGATAAACCAGAAAGTGCTCAAACAGGCCCGGAAGAACCAGGAGGCTGCCGCGAAGAAGTAAGCCAGCGCAATGGTCCGTCCGGCATCAGACAATACACGGAAAATATTGTCGCCCCGCCACTTCCATCTGTGGAAGTGGGCGCGGGCGGCATTGCTTTTCATTGTCTTTTGCACGATTACACCGGAAGCCGCGGCGTTGAGCCTCGACCTCGACAGCATAGCGTCGTGGGGTAAGTTCCCCAGGTTCTGCGTCAACGTCTACCGCTGGGGCGACCACTTCTTCAACGATTTCGACTCAACCTATGTCGAATCGACCGGCAAGCGGTGGAACATCAAAACCAAGACTGATTCCTGGTCAGACTCCTACGACTTCCGCTTCGACAACCGCTACCGCATGGAGATGGTTTCCGACCCGTCGACCTCGCTTGGCTTCTACCTGTCGTATATGGCGGTGTCGGTGGGCTATGACGTGAACATCAGCAAGTACCTGACCGGCAGCGACAAGGTGCGCTCGCGGTTCAACTTCCAGTTCAACTGCGCGCTGTTCTCGGCGGAGATCAACATGCTGTCCAACGATGTCGGCACCACCATCCGGCGCATGGGTATGCCCGGCGAGGTTGAGAAGGTGAAGCTCGACTTTTCCGGAATCAACAACAAGGCTCTCGCCGTTGACCTCTACTATTTCTTCAACCACCGCCATTATTCCCAGGGGGCGGTGTTCAACTATTCAAAAATCCAGCGTAAAAGCTCAGGCTCCATGTACGCGGGATTCTCATATATGACCGAAGCCTACCATTTCGACTTCTCGTCGCTTCCGGAGGCCGATTCGGAGATTCCTTCCAACTGGGACCACAACTATCGTGTCTCGAGCAAGACCTATGCCCTGAAATTCGGCTATGCCTATAACTGGGTGTTCCATCCGGGATGGTGCCTGGGTGTCTCGGAATCGCCTATCGTGGGTGTCAGGAAGGGGAATATCAACCATCCCGGCGAGCGGAGCACCACTTTTTCCCTGAACAACCGTTTCCGCCTCGGCATAGTGTACAACCTGAAGAAGCGTTGGTTTTTCGGCCTGTCGGGCAACGTCACCACGGGACTTATCAACGATCCCGAGCACACGCTTATCGCCAACACGATGTCTGGCGAGGCGTCGATCGGTTTCCGCTTCGACCTCTGGTAGTTATCTTATCCAGGCTCCACACGTTGAATTTTAATGCCGATACAATGAAGCCGACCCGATCCGAAACAAGAGGCACCTGGCTGCTCGCCGCGGTGTGCTCCCTCGCGGTGTGCTCGGCGGCGGTCGCCGGCAGGTGCGGTCGGGCGGAACCTCTTCCCGACGCGTCCCCGCTGGAAGCCGCGGCGGCGGATTCCCTCCTGCGCCCGGCGGTAGAAGGGAGGGACACGGCCCCTCGGGCAGCCGCAGGCCCGGGGGAGAATGGCCGAAAGAATGGAGGTGAAAAATCCAGGGAGCGCCGGAAGCCGGCTCCCGACGCCCCTTCGCCGCTCGACAGGCCGGTCCGGTAATCCGGTTGCCTATCCCTTGCGCGATTTCAGGAAGCTGTCGAGATCGGCCTCTTTGGTGAGCGACAGCTTTTTCCGTATGCGGTAGCGGGCCGAGTTGACGCTCGGGCGCGATATGCCGAGGCTCAGGGCTATCTCGTCGGTGCTCATGCCCATGTAGATCAGCATGCACACCAGCTCGTCGTTTGGTGTGAGTCCGGGATATTCGCCTCTCAGGTCGGGCAGGAAGTGGGGGTGCAGGGCGGCGAATGACCTGCGGAAGCTCTGCTCCGACTCGCCGGTGAGGGCGGAAGGGTTGAGCGCCTGTTTGACGCTTTCCATCACTCCCGTGTTGCGGCTCTGTTCAAGTTCGGAGTTTATCCGCTCTATCTCCGCGTTCAGGCTCTGCTGCCGGTCGAGCACCGATGCCAGCCCTCTTTCGGCTGTCTGTCTGCGGCGGCGGTTCACATAAAGCGCTTGCAGGAAAATCACCACGAGCGACACGGCCAAGGCGAGCGCCAGCCACAGCGTCGCCGCCGTCCGGCGGCTCAGCTCGAGCTGGGCCGACAGTTTTTCGGCTTCGGTTTTCCGCGCCTTTGCCCTGTATCTTATCTCGGCGCCTATCAGGGCGTCGAGTTTCTCGCGGTTGAGCATGGTGTCGCGCGCCACGTCGTATTCGTTGAACATGGCCGCCAGCTCGCGGCTCATCCCCAGGCGGGAGTAGGCGTCCATGATCGACCTTATGGCGTAAAGTTCGGCATCGTCGTCGCCGAGGGCTTTCCATTGGCGGCGGGCGGCATTCATAAGCGCGAGCCCCTCGGCTTTCCTCCCGGATAGGATGTAGGCTTTGCCGAGCGAGAATTCAGCGTCGTTTGTGTTGGCTCCCTCTGCCCTCCCGGCGGCTACGATTTCTTCCAGGCGGTGTGTCGCCCAGGGAAGCCGGTCGCTGTACCGGTCGCTGTATTCCAGTATGAACTCGGCCATTCCGTAGTCCACGGCGCGGTGGAGCCGTTCCTTGTCGGCGTTTGTGCGGTATGTGTCTATGGCGTTGTGCGCGTCCGCGAGGCAGGCCATGGCGGAGTCGGGGAGCTGGAGTCTGTCATACGCGTCGGCTTTGAACCTCAGCAGGTCGCTCATCATTACCCCGCCGAGGCTTCTGCTGATCTCGATTCCGCGGTCGAAGGCCGCGAGCGCTTCCCTGCCCATGAAAAGGCGCGTGTAGAGGCCGCCGAGGTTGCCGTACAGCTCTATCGCGCTTTCTGTCGAGGCGAGTTCGGGGCGCGCCGCGAGGGTGTCGGCGGCTTCCTGTAAGTATTCTATGCCGTTGGAGTAGTCGCCGGTTATGTTGCAGAAGAAACCCATCTGGCTGAGTATCTCTACTGGTTTGTCGGAATGGTGGCCGTCGTGAAGCATGTCGACAGCCTGCCGTTGCAGGCTGATGAACGAGTCGGTCGGGATGTCGTCTTCTCCCTGCACTATCCAGGCGAGATTGTTCAGCGAGTCTACGTCGGAGATGCCGGAGACGGGCGCGTCGCCCGCGGTGCCCGGTCTGCCGCAGGCTGTAGCCAGCAGGACGGAGGCAACTATGGCCGAAAGATTTTTCATACCGCGAATGTACGGAAAAACATCGTTCGGAACAGGCTGTGAAAGTGCAATCTATCAAACAATCTATCGCCGGCGGCGCTTGTCAGAACGGGTAGCCGATGGCAAGATGGAAGCAGAGCGAGTTCTTGAAGGAGGTCATGTTGTAGTAGCTCGACTTGCCGGTGTCGTAGGGCGCGTGGATCCCCACGCCGAGGTCGGCGCGCAGCACGAGCATGCCGATGTCGAACCGCAGCCCGGCGCCGGTGCCGAGGGCGAGGTCGCGCAGGAAGGTGCTTCCGCGCAGCTCGCCGCCAGGGCGCAGCGGGTCTTTTTTAAGCAGCCACACGTTACCCGCGTCAACGAACACGGCTCCGTGGAGCGGGCCGATGATCGGGAAGCGGTATTCGACGTTCAGCTCGAACTTGAACGTGCCCGTCTGGTCGAAGTAGCTGTCGCGCACCCACCGCGGGGGGCGGTATGAGCCGGGTCCTATCGAGCGCACCGGGAAGGCTCGCACGGAGTTGGCACCTCCGGAGTAGAACTGCTCGGCGTAAGGGACCTCGGCGGAATTGGCGTAGGCGTGGGCCGCGCCTACCAGCCCGCGGGTCACGATCCAGTTGTCGCCCCAGAGCCTGCGGCCGAACACCACCTGGGTGGAGCCTTTGACGAACTGCGAGAACGGGGTGCCGAAGAGGCGTTTCTCGCCGTGCGTGCCCGCAAGCTCGTAGACGCACCAGAAGAGGTTGCCGGCTTCCTGCACGGTGAAGGTCCAGTTGAGGGTGTTGTCGGCGTCGAACCGGCGGTCGTAGGAGTAGGTGTAGGAGAACTGGGGTATGTACTGCGAGCGGAAGCTCAGTGCTATGGCGGGGTTGGCGGCCACCACGGAATCGAACGCGTGGGTGGTGTGCATCAGGTTCGTGTAGGTCAGTTTCAGGGGTGTCAGCGAGTGGGAGGAGTGGCGGCTCGACTGCCATTCGTAGCTCATCGACGCGTTGAACTGGGCCATCTTGAAGTAGTGGGGCCGGTTGAGAAGGTCGGCCGACAGCTGGAAGTGGGTCCAGTTGAGGTTGCGGTTGCGGCGTTTGATGAAGTTCGGGGCCAGCATGCGCGGGAAGCTGAGGTTGGCGGCCAGTCCGACCTCGTAGGAATTGAACACCGAGGAGCTGTTGCGCCCGGTCTGCCATTCGTACGAGCCGGTGAGGGTCACCCCGAGCTGCTCGCCTCCTTCGAAGAGGTTGCGGTTCTGCACTCCGAGGAGCACGCCCGGGCCGATGTAGCTGTTCGATTTCGATGAGGCGTTCAGCTCGACCGTGGCTTCCAGAGGGGTGTCGAACGTGCAGGATATGTTGACGTCGAGCGTCGGCTCGGCAGCGGCCGTGTCGGGCACCACCGCCATGTCGATGTTGTTGAATATGCCCAGCCGGGCGAAGCGCGTCTGGGTGCTGTTCATGTTCCGCACTGAGAAGTAGCGCCCCTGGCGGAATGTCACGCAGTCGTGGATCACCCCTTTCCGCAGCCGCGACGGCATCATCTGGATAAGGGTGGCATGGTCGGTGACGATGGTGTCGGGTGTGCCTCCACCCTGGTTGCGGTAGGCGCGGACGGTTACCTTGCCGGTGCGGTAGCGCCGCAGCATCTGCCTTGGCACGTTTGAGGCGAGCGACATGCGCAGGCTTATCGACATGGGCTTTTGCAGCGAGTCGGCGAGATATTCGATATAGTCGGGGCGGAAGAAGTAGTAGCCGCGGTCGCGCAGCGCGTTGGTGACGCGTATTCTGACGGCCGACAGCGAGTCGGTGCAGTAGCGCGCTCCGGGTTTCAGGTAGGCGTCGCGCCTTGCCAGGGAGTCGATGAAGTGGTTCAGCCGGCATGTGTCGGGCAGCAGCTCGACGGAGTCGACGGTGTAGGCCGGCCCGGTCTCGATGGTATAGGATATCTTGGCGGTCTTGGGGTTGCGGCCCGGGATTGTCTCATAGCGGGCCGATCCGCGGAAATAGCCGTTGTTGTCGAGGATTTCGTCGAGCATATGGGTCCGGGCGTCGGGCCGCACGGTGCTGATGAGCACAGGTTCGGATACGAGGCGGTCGTAGAACCAGCGCTTGACCCCCGTGCAGGAGTCGCTCCAATGGTTCCACACCCATAGCCCCAGGGGGAACGGCCAGCGGTATTTGGGCGATTTCAGTATGGCGTTGTTCGGAGGGACGCTGACGGCTCCGTTGAGCTGCGACCTGACCGATTCGGGGACTTTCTCGCCCTGAGGCCCTGAGATGTCGATTTTTTTGACCCCTGTGTAGAGCACCTCCCCCTCGGGAAGCCGGGAGGTTGTGGAGCATGCCGCGAAAACCAGCATCGCCGCGGGCAGCAGTAGCAGTGATTTCAGTGATTTCCGGTTCATTTTTCCTTATTGGTGTCTGTGGCGGGGTTGGTCTTGGTGTCGGCGGGTCTGGCGGTTGCCTGGGGCACTGCCGCCGAGGGTGCTTCCTCGGGGAGGGCGGGGGCGGCCGGCTTCCCGCGGCGCAGGAAGCGGAACATGTCGCTCAGCCGGTGGAGCTTGCGCTTGTAGACGAAGCCGACGCCGGTCTGGGTGATTTCTCCTTCCAGGATGCTCTCGTAGCCGGTGTGGCGGAAGAGGCGCACATACATGGTGCCCTGCTTGTTGAGCATGTACTCGAAGGATATGTCGGCGATCAGGTTCTCGGCGAAGTTCTCGTCGGCCTGCGCGTCGGTGGTGTAGTTGCCTCCGACAACGATCTTGAAGCGGTCGTCGAACAGCGACTTGCTGACGCGGTAGCTGTACGTCATCGCCTGGGTCTGACTGCCGTCGACCGTCTTCTCGTACTGGTTTATTCCGAACGAGAGGTCGACGCCCTTGATTGTCGAGGCGGCCCAGTTGTTGATTTGCGATTCCAGGAAGGAGTAGAGCGAGCTGGTGGCCGAACCACTGACGGTCTTGGTGTTGGCGCCGGAGTATGTGCCGGTGATCATAAGGTTCATGGCCTGGTTGGCGCGCTGCTCGGCGGTCATGCTTTTCAGCTCGTTCTCGATCGTTATGTCGTCGTAGCAAGCCAGGTCGAACGCGGCGTTCATCTGCTCCATCGTTCCGGTGACGTTGAGGATTATGTCGAATGTCACCATCCGGGAGTTGCCCGAGGAATTGACGTTGGCCCGCATGTCGTCGTTGGCGTGGATGTTCAGCACCGGGTTGAGCATGTCGCCGTTGAACGCCACGTAGCTCCCCTCGCGGAAGGCGAAATTCTTTTCCGATATGACAGGCGGGGAGTAGCGCACATACCCCTGGTTGATGTTCAGCCGTCCCGTGGTACGCTCGTCGCCCATATAGTCCATGGTGTAGTTTATGGTTCCCTCCCCCTGGATCTGGACGCGGTTCTTGCCGTCGGTCGAGAGGTCTACCCCGAGGGTGGTTCCGGGCGAGACGGTGAGCGACGCGTCGAGATTGAGCAGCATCCCTTTTTTCTCTATGGAGTCGGCGGCTGCGACCGCGGCCGTGTCGGCGAAGTTCACGAAACGCACCATGTCGTTCTCCCCTCGCGAGGATATGGAGTTTACAGCGTCGGGCATGACATAGGTTATGTTCGTGCCGGGAAGCACTTTGAGCGCGGCGTCCACGTTGAGGAAGCTCGTCGAGCCTTTCACCGACGCGTCGAGGTCGATATAGGCCTTGCCGTAGACATCGACTCCGCGGCGTCCTTTCTTGCCGTTGACAATCTGCATGTCGCGGGCTTTGAGCGAGAGGTCCAGGGGTATGTCGGCGAAATTCTTTATGTCGGCGTAGCCGTTGATTGTCAGCGGTTTCTTGTTAAGTCCCCCGATGGTGTAGCTGTCGAAGCGTACCACGGAGCTGTCGACCGGAATCTTGCCGTCGGAGAACTTGAAGCTGGAGCCGAGCATCGGAATCCTGACGGCTGCGGAGTCGAACCGCAGCCATCCGTTGAGCAGCGGCGAGGCCATCTCGCCGGTGACGTCCATCTCGCCGTTCAGCGATCCCGAGAGGCTCGCCATGTCGGGGCCGAGGAAGGGGTTGGCTATTTTAAGCGGCAGGTGGATCACCCTCAGGTCGAGCAGGAAGGGGTCTGATTTCGTGGAGTCGTTGAGGCTTCCGTTCAGAGTCAGGGCTTTCCTGCCGTCGACGAACATGTCGGCCGAGGCGTTGACGATGCCTCCGCGCGTCTGCGCCTTTGTGTCGAAAGTGAACGTCCCGACCCTCTGGCGGTCGTACATGAAATCGGCCAGTGTCAGAGTCCCGGCTCCGTCGATGCTCTTCTCTGTCCAGGAGAAGCTCATGTCGGCCGAGAGGTCGCCCTGTATCGAGGGGGCGAACGGGTTGATCGCCAGCCAGTCCTGTATCTTTATGTCGCTGAGTTGAAGCGTGACTGCTTCCTGCGTGGTGTCGGCCTCGTTGTGGCGGGTGAACAGTTTCAGCGAGCTGACATCGTTGTGGAGGAAGAGGTTCGCGTCGACATGGCGCGTGTGCAGGTTGTAGGTGATGATGTTGTCGCGGTTCATCTCCCAGTCCTTGTAGCCGATTATCGGGTGATAGGGCACGAATCGCAGAGCCACTGTCGAGGTGTCGGGCATGTTTATGATCGAGCCGAAGCTGTATCCTGTCTCCCCCTGTATGTTCTGCTGCTTGAAGATCAGGGCCACGCGGTCGGAACTGATGTAGCCGTTCGCGGCGATGTGGGCGAAAGCGTCGAGAGTGCCGGGGGCGTTGTTGACCGCGGCCTCGTATGTCAGGTAGGATCCCCGCTGACGCAGGTCGAGGCTGATTGTGTCGAGGCGCGTTTCCCCGGTATTGAATTTCAGTATTCTGGCGTCGAGGGAGATCAGCGAGTCGTTTGACGCGTTGAGCGCGGCGTGGCGGAATCCTGTCTTGCTGTCGGCCAGGAAGTTGCTCAGCACGTTGTCCTGTCCGGCGGTGAGGTTCAGCCTGAATGGCGGCAGCGCCCGCTGGAGCGAGTCAACGGCCAGGCGCTGGCGTTTCACGCAGCGGTCGAGCAGGGCCGACGCCTCCGAGAACCGGCCGAGCAGAGTGTCGAGGCTCGCGCCGGATGAGAAATCGAGGCGGAGGTCGCGGTTCGTGACGAGGGCGGAGGTCGCTGCCGTGTCGGCGCTGAATGTCAGCGCGACATCCCTGGCGTCGATCTTCATGGCCCCGGCATGGTAGTTGAGCGAGGCTATGTCTATGTCGGCGGTGGCGAGCGTCGGGAGCGTCTTTGTCGGCGGGGCGAAGCTGACGTTTCCGTTGAGCCGGGCCGCGACGGTGGTGGCGGTGTCGGTCATGCCGAGCGCCCTGAGGTCGATGTTGGTGATGTCGCCGTCGATGTGGGCGCGGTAGGGGAGGGCGGCTATCTCGCCGTCGGCCTTGATGTCGAAGGCCGCGTAGGGGTTGCGGCTGACGGCTTCCACGGCGGCGCGTCCGGCGGCGAGGTTGGCCGTCAGAGTCACGTCCTGGTACTGGTGGCCGCGGTAGGTGGCTTTGACGAGGTCTATTTTCGCGTCGATGTCGGTCTTCGGGTTCATGACGTCGAAACCCTGCCCGGAGGCGTTGACGGTGGCCGTCAGGTCGGAAAGTCCGAGGTCGGGAAGAATCGACTGCACGGGGAAGTCGTCGGCGCGCAGGTCTATATCGTAGGCTGTCGCGCGGTTGTTCCACAGCGCGTCGAGCGCCAGGCGGCCGTTGCCGGTACGCGCTTTGACATTCCCGTCGATCACTCCGCGGTCGAGAGTGGCCTCTCCGTCGACGGTCAGCGGCGGAATGTTGATTCCGCGGCCGCTTTTCGCGTCGGGCAGCAGGGGTTTTGCCCATTTGCCGTCGGCAATCCAGCCGGAAATGCCCACCTGGCCCGTGGCCCGGTTCAGGTCGGTCATATCGGCCATCCTGCCGGAGGCTTTCACTCCGGCGTGGCGCGGAATCTCCACATTGACGGCCTTCACGTCAAGGTCGGCCATGGAGCCTTTAAGCTCGGCTTCGGCGAGCAGGGGCTGGTAGGGGGGGAGCATATCGACAATATGCGACATCTGTGCCGGAGCCAGCCTCCGCAGGTCTTCGTTGGCGAGGTCGGCGGTGAGTTTCAGCTCAACCGGCATGTTTTCGGTTTTCGCGGAGTTCATCCCCATCACCGCGTCGAGGCTTATCTTCGACGCGCCCGTGGAGAGGGCGATGTTCTCTGCACGCATGGCCGCGGAGTCCATCTCGAACAGTCCTGTGAGGTTGAGGCGCACGCCGCAGCGCTCGCGGGCGGTGATTTCCCGGATAGGCACCCTTATGGCCGTCCCGCGGTTCATGAAGCTGTCTACCGCGATCTCGATTTCTCCGGCCTGTATGTAGTCGAGGTCTAAACTGTTCCCTGCCGGCCTGGCGCCGTCGAGGGCGTAGAGCGCGTTCCCCCCGGTAAGGCGCACCTTGTCGCAGGTTACGGTCCAGGGGAGCGAGGGGGCGGCTGCCGAATCGACAGGCTCCTCTGCCGCCGGGTGGGCGGCCAGGTATTCAGCCGAGGGGTAGATGTATTTCGCGTCGATGCTGTCGACGGAGATGTCTTTTGCGCGGATTAGGTGGGCGAGCATGTCGAACGACGCTTCCTTGACAGTGGCGTGCCCCATATAGGCGCCGAGGTCGGTGATAGCGGGCTTTATGCTCATGCGGTAACGGACGTTTTCCAGCACGCCGTGGTTCAGGGTGATGGTCAGCGGGGAGGGGACGGTGTCCTTGGGTGCCGGTTCGGGCACGGTGTCGGGAAGGATTGTTATCGCGACGTCGGCTCCGTCGGCAAACAGCCGGTCGACGTCGATGTCCTGCGACACGAGGTTGTAACCGCCGCCGAGCACCCGAGCGTAGGCCAGCGCGGCGTTCATCTGGAAGGCCGAGTCGGGTCCCCCCATGTCTACGCGGGCGCTCCGCAGCTCGATTCTGCGCCCGCGGACCTCCCCTTTGAGCAGCGGCATGAGCGCTATGTCGGCTTCGGCCTTCCCGGCGAAGATCTCCATCCCGGGGGCGCTCATGGCCGCGGAGTCCACCGAGATTTTGAGTGGGAACGTCAGGCGGAACCTCCCGACCTCGATTTTCATGTCGCCGGCGGAGTTAACCGCCGCCAGCGCTTTTTTGACGGCGAAGTCCTGCACCGGGGGAATGTAGAGCAGCACCACGACGAGAGTGAGCAGCCCCGCGATTCCGAGGGCTGTCCAAAGCAGTGATTTGCCTAAGATGAGCATTACGCGCTTCATTTCCGGTGATGAACAAATAGTTGAAACGTTGGGTGGTGGTCGCGGCTGGCCGCGCCGGCCCTGGCTGGGCCGATACGTCGTTATAACGCCTCGCGGCGCGTTTTGGTTTTACCGGTAGACGGGTTTGCGCCCTTTCCCGAGGGTCGCTTTCCCGTGGTCAACGGCGCGGGACGGGCATCCGTGGTAGCAGCGCAGGCACATGGCGCAAGCCGGTCCCCATTGCGGCATCCCGTCTTTCATCTCGATATTGCCCAGGGGGCACTCGCTGGCGCACAGGCCGCACCCGGAACACTTGGCGGGGTCGGCGCGGAACGCTCCCGGCGACATGCAGAAGGCCCGGAACAGCGGGTAGACGGCGGCGGTTTTCAGCCACGCGTGGTCGCCGCGGACCACGTCGCCGCCGGAGAATCCCCGCTTTATGGCCGCCGCGATTTCGCCGACCCTGTCCGGCATCGCCGCGAGCTTGGCGGCGGCGACCTCTTCGGAATCGACATCGAACCCTTTCATGCAGACGTATGTGTTGGGCATCGCTACGGAGAACGCTCCCATGGGCGACCATCCGCGGCGGCCGATTTCCTGGCGCCACTGGTCGTCGGCGCGGCCTATGTCGTCGCCGCAGGTGGCGATCATCCAGTGGCGCGCCGAGGGCGGGGCCTTCAGCTTGCACTTGCGGATGAAGCGCCTGACCACGGGTGGCACCCCCCAGCTGTGAACCGGGAACACCCATATGGCGTCCTCTCCCTCGGCAAGCTCGAACAGCCTCTCCTGCGGCCGCAGCAGCAGCTCTTTTTCAAGCATTGTGATTTCGCGGCCGGTCCGGGCGGCGAGCTCCCTTGCCACCAGCAGCGAGTTTCCGGTGCCGCTGAAACAGAATATCATAAGACCTGGTATGATGAAATTCTTAAAAAAAATCGTCCGCAGGGCGTTAGCGGTTAGAATGGTTCGGATGGTAGGAGCTGAGACTGAGGGTGACGGGAGCGGTCTGCGGACCGTGACCGAACCCGAATGTCGAAAGCGACGACCCAGACGGGCCGTTGTAACCGCTAACGGATTGTTACCTGGGTGGCGCCGTAACCGTACTCCCGGAACGACGCGTCCTGCACGTCGTGCCCCTTGTAGCGGTGGGCGAGCTCTTTGTTGATTGCCTGGCGCAGAACGCCTTCCCCCTTGCCGTGGATGAACACTATTTTAAGCCCCTTGTCGCGCAGGTGCTCGTCCATTGTGCGGCGGAAGGTGTCGATCTGGTAGTTGAGGATGTCGGCTGTCGACAGTCCGGCGGTGGTGTCGAGCAGCTCGCCTATGTGCAGGTCGACTTCCAGAACCCCGTCCTTCGGGTCCGGGCGGTGTTTCCTGACGGGGCGCTGCCTTGGGCGGTCGGCCTCGCGCTTGCGCCGCATGGCATCCTCCACCATCGAGGAGTCAAGGGCCATGGGGCGCTGCGGTATGTCGTTCTTCACGATGTCGATGGCGATTACCGGCACTTCGAAATACGGGTTCTCGCGGAAGCAGTGCAGCTTGAAGAACTTGGTGGTGTCCATCCTGTGCTCGATGGCCACCGGGGCTTTCAGGGCGAACTCCTTGTCGCGCTTGAAGGCGACGTACTGCACGCAGATCCTGTCGAGCCTGCCGACCTTGTCGCGGGTAATCTCCTCGAGAAACAGCTCCATGTTGGGCTCGGCGACCCCGGCGAACCGGGTGGTCCACCCCTCTTCGTCGTCGGCGCGGCTGAGGAGGGTGAAATAGAGATAGTAGTTGGAGTCGTTGATCAGGTATATCTCGAAGTCGGTGGTGGTTATGTGCTTTGGTTCGATCGGTTCGAAGCCGAGCACCACGTTCAGCCTGTCTCCTCCCGGCGTCTCAGCCGCCGGAGCGGGCTTGGGCGCCTCGGGCATGGCGGTGGGCACGAACTTGCTCTGCTTCTCGGCGGCTGACTTCTGGGCGGCCTGGGCAGTGCCGCCGAAATAGTCGCGGCGGGCGTTTTCGGCCCCGGCCGGGGTGGTTACCACTAACTCTTTGATAAGCACGGGGGTGGTGAAGCCGTCTTCCTCCTCGACGTGGGCGATGTTGCCCTCGATTTTTACGATGCGCCCTCCGCCGGTGGAGCTGAGGAAGCGCACAATGTCTCCTATCTTTGCCATTTTGGGATATATTCTGTCAGTTAAGAACGCAAATTTAACAATTTATGAGTAATTTCGCGCCATACACATATATAATAAAGAATAAAATATGAGCGCTGACGTCAACAACGCCGTAACCGATATAAAAATAGAGGATTACAACTACCCTCTTCCCGATGAACGGATCGCGAAGCACCCTCTGCCCGACCGCGACCACTGCAAGCTCCTTGTGCGCCGCCGCGACGGCGCGATCGAGGAGCGCGTTTTCGCCGAACTTCCGGGGCTGCTCCCGGAGGACTCCATGCTGGTGTGTAACAACACGCGCGTGATCAACGCGCGCCTCCGTTTCCGCAAGCCGGGCGAAAACGGCTCCCCGATAGAGATTTTCGTGCTTGAGCCTGTCAGTCCGGCCGATTATGCCCGGAATTTCGCATCGACCTCCGGGTGCTCCTGGGCGTGCTTCGTCGGCAACTCGAAGAAATGGAAGCGGGGAGCGCTGGAGCTGCCGCTGACGGTCGAGGGACTCTCCCTGACGCTCCGTGCCGAACGGGAGGCACGCCAGGGTAACGCTTCCGTCGTCCGCTTCACCTGGGACGCTCCGTCGGTCACTTTCTCCTCGATTATCGCCGCCGCCGGCGAGATTCCCATTCCCCCGTATCTCAACCGCTCGACAGAAGCCTCTGATTCTTCCGACTATCAGACGGTCTATTCCCATATCGACGGCTCTGTGGCGGCCCCGACCGCGGGACTGCACTTCACCCCGGCGGTTCTCGACGCGATAGCGGCCCGCGGCATCCCGCGCCGCGAGCTCACTCTCCATGTCGGGGCGGGGACGTTCCAGCCGGTGAAGTCGGATAAAATCGGAGACCATCTGATGCACAGCGAGTTCATCGCGGTGCCGCTTACTCTGATACGCCAGCTCGCCGCGGATGGGCGGCGCGTGATAGCGGTGGGCACCACTTCGGTGCGCACTCTCGAAAGTCTTTATCACGCCGGCAGGCTCGTCGCGGCCGGGCGCTGGGAGGGGGAAGTGCCGCAGTGGAGCCCCTACGACCCCTCGCTGCCGGAGATGACCGCCGCCGAGGCGCTTTCCGCCCTGGCCGGATATGTTGAAAAACAAGGGGTAGACACCTTCCTGGCGTCTACCCGCGTGATTATCGCGCCCGGTTACGAGTTCCGGGTGGTGAAGGGGATGGTGACGAATTTCCACCAGCCGCAGTCGACACTGCTGCTGCTCGTGTCGGCGTTCACCGGCGGGGACTGGCGGCCGATGTACGACTTCGCCCTCTCCCGCGGTTTCCGCTTCCTAAGCTACGGCGACGCCTCGCTCCTGCTGTAAGAGGCTGCCGGCAACCAGGAGAAAGAAATCTGCACCCGGTGTGTAGGGACGCGGCGTGCCGCGTATCGCGAGAGCATCCGATACGCGGCACGCC
>CAJTRT010000025.1 GCA_910579105.1 uncultured Muribaculaceae bacterium
CGTTCGAGCCATGCCTTTTTGCCATCTTCAAGTTTTATCGGACAGCAATAATAAGTTAACGATACAAATGTCATTGTCTCGCAACGGCCGGCGCGTCAAAACACACAGACGATTGCAAATTTTATGCAAAGTTAACAAAAATCCATACGCCATCGTTCACAATGGATATAAAAAATATGGCAAGCCTTCAGGTCTGCCATATTAATCAGCGATAAATCAATTGTTTGTCAGTCTCCGCTAACGTATACCCCGGGCATCGAGCGCGCGCCGGTACGCGGCCGCGTTGCGGGCGTGGGAGGCGAAGTCGGCGGCGAAAGCGTGGCGTCCTGAAAAATCAGATTTCGCGCACATATATATCCAGTCGTGCCCCGGGGCGTCGAGCACCGCGTCGATGCCGCTTTTCGACGGCACGCGTATCGGTCCCGGGGGAAGACCGCGCACCTTGTATGTGTTGTATGGGGAATCCTTTCGCAGCATCGCTCCGGTGACCCGGCGGGCGGCAAAGTCGCCACAGGCGAATTTCACCGTCGGGTCGGCCTGTAACGGCATCCCGCGTTCCAGGCGGTTCAGATAAAGCCGCGCGATCAGCGGACGCTCGTCGGCGGCGTTGCTCTCCTCCTCCACTATGGAGGCAAGAGTGGCTACCTGCACGGGGGTAATCCCCAGCGCCTCTGCCTTGGCGCGGCGCTCCTCGTTCCAGAACCGGCCGCGGTAGCCGAACAGCATCCCGACTACCTTCGCCGGCGAGTCAGTCCAGTACGCCTCGTATGTGTCGGGCACGAACATGGCCGGAAGCTGCTCCCTGGTGACACCCTCCGCCCTCCCGAGCGAGTCGGCAGCGGCGAGGAACTCCGCGGAACCAAATTCCATACGTCGCGACAGCCTGTCGGCGAGCTGTCGGAGGGTGCGGATATTGTTGAATGTCAGTCGCACGGGAGTCTGCCTCCCCTGCCCTATCCTGCGCGCCACGCGCCAGGCCCGGTCGCCAGGCTCCACCAGGTATGCCCCGCGCGAGACCTTGGTGTCGCCGTTCCACAACGACGCCACCCTTGCGCCGAACCTCCCGCCGAGCGCCGAGCGCAGCGAGTCGGCCACCTGCGCCTTTGTCGCCCCCCCGGGAATCCTGACCCACGCGGCCTCTGCTCCGTCGAAGCCCCGCGTCGCCCCGTAGACCCACCACGCTCCTGCCGCGGCGGCTATCAGCGCGACTACGGCCATGACGGCAAGTGATTTCCTGCTCTTTCTTTTTTTCATACCCGCGAATATACGAAAAAACGAGGTCTCCCGGCGGGGAGACCTCGTTAAATAAAATGTCGGATGGGTTATTTCGCGGGGGCTTCCTCTGCCTCGAGGAGGATCACGCGGTAGTTGCCCTGGCCGTTGAGTTTCTTCATGAAGTTCTGCACGTCGTCAACGGTGAAGTTGGTGTACATCTCTTCCGCGCCGTTGAAAGTGTCAACGCCGTTGAGAGCCTCGCCGGCCATGCCGTTGAGCCAACCCTGGTTTTTCTCGCGCTGCTCCTTGACGTTCTTGACCATGAACTCGGTTACCTTGGCCAGTTCTTCGGGTTTGACGGTGGTCTCCATCTCCTTGAAGGCTTTCTCAACGAAGTCGAGAACCTCTTTCTGGAGCTCCGGCTTCATCGGGAACTGCGAGAGCATGTTGGTGTTGTACTTGTCGGCCACGCGCTCCATCTGTCCGTAAGCGCCTATCGAATAAACGGCACCCATCTCCTCGCGCACCGTTTCAAGCAGGCGCTGGCTGAGGATCTGCCCGGCAATCGAAGCCGCGGCGCGGTCTTTCATCGAGTATGGCACATTGCCCGTCTCCACGATCAGCGCGTAGGTCTGCGGAGTCTGCATCGGGGTCTTGGCCACGGTCATCTTCTCGCCCACGCGCATTTCGAGCGAGGGGACGAACTCCGGCTTGGTCACGGCGGTCTTGGCATCGCCGGGAAGGGTGGCGATGTATTGCTCCACGAGCGGGCGCAGGGTCTCAGGCTCCACGCTGCCCACGAAGAAGAAGGTGAAATCAGCCGCGTTGGCGGTCATCTTCCTGAATATGTCGAGAGTCTGGTCGAGCTTGGCGTTGGCGATGGCCTCGGTAGAGATTGCCTGCTTGCGCGGGTTGGAATAGAGTGCCTTGGCTACCTCCTTGCCGAACACATACTGGGGCTCTGTCTCCTGGTTGTGGAGGAAGCCGGAAATGGAGTTCTGCGAGGAGGCGAACTCGTCGGCAGAGATGTTGAAGTTGGTGAAGCCCATGTACAGAAGCTCCATCATGACGGGAAGGTCCTTGGGGGTGGTTGTGCCGGCAATGTCGCGCACATAGTCGTCGAAGCTGAAGCTTACAGAGCACTGTTTGCCCTGAAGGTACTTCTGGAGATCCTTATAGGTGTACTCGCCCAGGCCGTGCTGCTGTTGCGCGTAAGGGAGGAAGATGAGCGAGGCGGCGTATTCGTCGGGGAACACGGAGGTGCCCCCGAGCGCCTGCGCGTCGAGGAGGATTTCGTCAGCCTTGAAGTCGGTGGTCTTCAAAACGACCTTCGCACCATTGGAAAGAGTCCATTCGATAGCGCCCCACTTGTCGAGTTTCTTCTCACTGACGATCTTGCCGGGAGCCGGGAGCTGGGGAATCAGCGGCTCCGACTTCATCTCGTCGACGAACGGAGCGATCTCCTCCGCGTCGACACCCTTCATGACGTTCGCGAGTTCCTCCTTGGTGGGAACGGCCAGACCCTCTTTCTCGGGCATCATCACGGAAACGACGCGGTTGTTGTCGGTCACGAGCTGCTTTACAGCCTCGTTGATGGCCTCCACGGGAATCTGGTTCACGAGCATCTGCATCATGGGATACTGTTTCTCGATGTCCATCATAGGAGTGCCGTCGATGAAGTTGCGGACGTATGTGTTCACATAGTCCCCGTTCTCGGTCTTGGCGCGGTTGTTGTATTCCTTCTCGAGCTGCGAAAGGAACTCGCTGCGGGCGCGGTCGTACTCCGAGAAGGTGAATCCGCCTCGGATGGCGCGGAGCAGTTCGCGGTAAATCGAGGCCAGGGTGTCGTCGACCTTGCCGTCTTTCGCGATGCCGATAACAGTCATGGCATCCTTGGTGCTGGCTATGAAGTAGTTGCCATAATATGAACCGGCGGCGGCGAAAGGAGAGTCGGGCGTGGAGCCAATCTCGTCGAGGCGGGCGTTAAGCATCGCCACGATCATGTCGGTGACATACTTCTGGGCGAGATACGCCATTGTGTTGCGCATCGGGAAGGGGAGCACGTCGCTCTTGAAATAAATCTGCACGCGGGTGTTCGGCATCTCGGGGTCAGCGCCTACCACATAGATCGTACCCTCGGTGTCGGGAACCGGCTCGTAGTCGCGGTCCTCGGCATCTTCCGGCATCTCGATGGGGGTGAAGATATCCTTTATCTTCTTCTCGATGGCGTCAACGTCGATGTCACCGACGACCACGATGCCCTGCTGGTCGGGACGGTACCAGGTCTCATAATAGTCGCGTAGCGCCTGGTATGGGAAGTTGTCGACAACCTCCATGGTTCCGATCGGGAGGCGGTAGCCGTATTTTGAATCGGGATACATCTCGGGGAGCAGCTTCTCCATGAGGCGCTGCTGGCCCACGTTGCGCATACGCCACTCCTCGTGGATCACGCCGCGCTCCTTGTCGATTTCCTCGGGAAGAAGCAGCAGGCCGTCGGCCCAGTCGTGGAGTATCAGGAGGCAGGAATCCTGCACGGCCTCGTTGGCGACGGGCACGTTGGAGATATTGTAGACAGTCTCGTCGATAGAGGTATAGGCGTTGAGGTTCTGGCCGAACTTCACTCCCTTGGTCTCGAGCCATTTCACCACCTCGTTCCCCTCGAAGTTCTTGGTACCGTTGAAGCACATATGTTCAAGGAAGTGGGCCAGGCCGCGCTGCTCGTCCTCCTCGAGAATTGAGCCGACCTTCTGGGCGATGTAGAAATCAGCCTGCCCCTTTGGGGTCTCGTTGTGGCGGATGTAATAAGTCAGTCCGTTGGGGAGCGTTCCAATCCTGACCGCGGGGTCCTTGGGAAGCTGCTCCATCTGGGCGGAAGCGCCGAACGGGAGCGACACGCATCCCGTGATCAGCATCAACGCCTTGATCAGAAACTTTTTCATCTGAATACTATTATATGATGATTAATGAATTGGCTTTCGCGTGGAGAGTCGCCTTTAAATCGTTAGATGGCAAAGATACGGAAAAAGTTGCAATGGGGCGCGTTTTTTTGTCGATTATCTGGATGCCAGCAGATAGCGGCACGCCTCCTCCACCTTCCCGGCCTCATAGACCTCGATCGAGAGGCCGCTGACATCGACTCCTTTGAGCGAGCCGCGGGGGACGACGATGGTGCTCATGCCGAGTTTCTCGGCCTCGCGCACCCGCTGCTCCATGCGGGCGGCAGGGCGAAGCTCGCCGCTGAGGCCCACCTCGCCACTGAGACAGACGCGCGGCGGGAGCGCCACGTCGATATTGCTCGAAAGTATGGCGGCTGTCACCGCCAGGTCGAGCGCGGGATCAGAAACTTTCAGTCCACCGGCTATGTTCAGAAACACATCCTTCTGCGCGAGGCGGAACCCGGCGCGTTTTTCCAGGACGGCGAGAAGCATGTTCATGCGCTTTGAGTCGAACCCTGTGACGGAACGCTGCGGCGTTCCGTAGGCGGCGGTGCTCACAAGCGCCTGCGCCTCAATAAGGAACGGGCGCACCCCCTCGATCGTCACTCCGACGGCGCACCCCGAGAGGATTTCCCCGCCGGGTTGCGACAGGAGCAGTTCCGACGGGTTGGTGACCTCGCGCAGGCCCCGGCGGCACATCTCATAGATTCCAAGCTCCGACGTGTTGCCGAAACGGTTCTTCGACGCGCGGAGGATGCGGTACATATACTGGCTGTCGCCCTCGAACTGCAACACGGCGTCGACTATGTGTTCCAGCACTTTCGGGCCGGCGAGCGACCCCTCCTTGGTTATGTGGCCGATCAGCAGCACCGGCACCCCGCTCTCTTTCGCGAAGCGGAGGAGCCTGGCGGCGCACTCGCGCACCTGCCCGACGCTCCCCGCCGACGATTCCAGCGCGTCGGAGGCTATGGTCTGCACCGAATCGACAACCAGCAGGTCGGGCTTCACCTGGCCGATATGGTCGAAGATGTTTTCAAGGGAGGTCTCGGTCACGATATAGCAGTTGTCGCTCATACGCCCTATGCGGTCGGCGCGCATCTTGATCTGCGCGGCGCTTTCCTCGCCCGAGACGTAGAGTATGCGGCGGCTCTTGATCGAGAGTATGTTCTGCAACACCAGCGTGGACTTGCCTATGCCGGGCTCGCCGCCGATCAGCACCATCGATCCCGGCACAAGCCCTCCGCCGAGAACGCGGTTAAGCTCTTCCGAGGGCATATGGATGCGCGGTTCGTCGGCGGTCTCTATTTCCGAGACCTTCCTGGCCACGCTCTTCGGCGACTGGTCGCGGCGGGGCAGTTTGCCCGCCCCTTTCGAGGCCGGGGCAATCCTCTCCTCCACCATCGTGTTCCACGCGCCGCACGCCGGGCAGCGCCCCTCCCATTTGGAAGAACCGGCCCCGCACTCGGTGCAGAACCACATGGTCTTATCTTTCGCTTTTGCCATAAGTAACTGTTCAAAATTATTTTATACTAACGGGTCTGATTATTTCAATGTTTCTCGGAGAAACATTAAAATAATTTCGACCAGTTACTTATTTTCAAAGGATTCTTCGGCGGAACTCGGCCGCCACCACCGCGGCGGCGGTTCCCACGTTAAGCGACTCTACCGCCTCCCCGTCAGGAGGAAACGATGGAATCTTCAAGCGGTGGCCGCAACATGCCTCCACTTCCGGCGACACCCCGTTGCCCTCGTTGCCGAGTACTATGATGCCACCGGGAGTCAGCGCCGACCGGTATATGTCGCTTCCGTCGAGAAACGTGCCGTAGACAGGGATTCCGGCCTTCGACGCGTCGGCGAGGAACCGTGGCAGGTCGAGATAACGCGCCTCAACCCCCGACAATCCCCCCATCGTGGCCTGCACGACTTTCGGGTTGTACAGGTCGACGGTCTCCTCCGAAGCGAACACCCTGCGGATTCCGAACCACGACGCGACGCGGATTATGGTGCCGAGGTTACCGGGATCCTGCACCGTGTCGAGCGCCAGGCATAGCTCCCCGGGGGCGGGAAGCGTCAGCGGGGGGAGCCGCGGGATGTCGTATACGGCGAGCACCCCCTGCGGAGTCTGCAACGACGACATGGAGCGCATCTCGTCGGCGGAAGCCGACAGAGGCTCCGGCGCTCCCGCGGGGAGAAGCCCGGCGTTGGCCTCAAGCCACTTCGGCGTGGCCACGAGGCACCTTGCCCGGTAGCGCGGCAGCGTTTCAAGCACGCACCGCGTGCCCTCGGCGACGAAGGCCCCGGCTTCGCGGCGGTGGCGGGGGGTCTTCAACGCCCCTATCCATTTTCGTTGTGCGGCGGAAATCTTCATTCTACAAAATTACGCAAAAAGAGCCGAATAAGGAAAAAAGAGGAGGGCGAATCGTTGGAATCAGCGGGGGATTTCGTAATTTTGCCCCACAAAAACGAGACAGCCGGGCGTCCCGTCGCGGATTCCCGCCCTCCGGGGCGATGGAAGATGAGGAAAGTCCGGGCAGCACAGGGCATCGTCCTTTCTAACGGAAAGCCGCGGGCGACCGCGGAGCGAGTGTGACAGAAAACAACCGCCTCCGGGTGGCAACACCTGGCGGCAAGGGTGAAAAGGCGGGGTAAGAGCCCACCGGGTCCCGCCGCGAGACGGGGCGCCGCACATCTGACGAGCTGCAAGGCCAAGTATACCGGCATCCAAGGATTGCCCGTCCACTGCCGGGGGGTAGGCTGCTTTAGCGCGCCTGGCAACAGGCCGCATAGATAAATGACGGGACGGTCGTCCAGGGTCGCTTCCACCGCGGGAGAGAGAAACCGGGAGGCCGACATAACCCGGCTTACAGCCCGGCTGCCTCTTTCTTTATATTTTCACCACTCTTTCTTTATATTTTTTCACCATAGACGCAACATTTCGCCGCCAGGCGCGTCTAAGGGATATAAACCAGTTCCAACACTTATCCATGAAGAAAAAAGCAACCATCCTGGCGCTCGCCGCCGCAATCCTTATCCCAGCGACAGCGAAAAACGTATCCGAGACACGCGCGATCACCGCGGTCGAAAAACTCGAAGCAAGCTCGGCAATAAACATCGAATACGTACAGGGCACACCAGTGAGCCTCAAAATCTCCGGCGACGAGGCCGCCGTGGCCGTCACCAAAATCAAACAGAGCGGCAACAAGCTCAAAATATGGCGCACGGACAAAATGCGGAAAAACCCATGGCCGAAACAAACGGTTACCGTCACACTGACCACCCCCGCGATCAGCGACATCGAGCTGGACGGGGCATGCTCATTCAAGGCCAAGCGACTGAGCAGCAACGGCGAAATCGAAATCGACCTCGACGGAGCCTCGAAGGTGGGAATAGGCCAGATTGAAGCCGCCAATGTCGAAATCGACTGCGACGGGGCGGCATCGCTGTCGGTCACAAAGGCAAGCACCCGCTCGATTGAGCTTGACCTCGACGGGGCCTCGACAGCCACAATCGCAGGCAACACCGGCCATCTCGACCTCGAATGTGGCGGCGCGTCGAAGGCAAGTCTCGACAAGCTCAAAGCCGTCACCGGCGAAGTGAAGCTCTCAGGCGCGGCCAGTGCCTCGACCAACATACAGAGCGTCGGCAAACAGCGCGCCAGCGGAGCCGCCTCTTTCAAAAACCGCTGACTCCGCGCGATCCGCGGCATCTGACCTTCACCCCGCGGCAAAGCCAAAAGCCACCGCGTCGAAACCTTCGACGCGGTGGCTTTTGGCTAATCGGTTCCCAGGTCAGCGACTAAGCGACGTGACACGGGTGATGGTGTAGTTCAGGCCCGGATTAACGGACTTGCTTAAATCCTCGCCCACCAACGTGAGGGTGGAATCTGTCTCGGCGAGGAAATACATAGTGTCGGCCGGAGCGGCACCATCCTCGACCTCGGGCACCATCACGAGATAACGGGCCGCGGAATTAGCGGGCGTGCCGGTCTTGACATCGAAATCGCCTTCGGAATAGAAACTGCTGATCGGCGAGCCGTCGTCTTTCAGATACGTCTGTGTCAGCTCGTAATCCCCCTTCGCAGGATTATCGTCGTCATAATCTATCACGAGGCTGTAACGGATGCCGGCCGCGTCAGCAGCGGGAAGCACCCCTTCGTAATACATATCGCCGTCAGTCTTGGCCGTCTGGGCGCAGTCGCCGCCTTTGTCGCACTTGCGGCTTCCGCAGGCAGTCAGTGCCAATGCCGCGAGAGTGTAAAACACAATCTTTTTCATAACCTTCTCATTTTTGTCTCTACAAGATAAAACAAACCGCCGCCCGAGTGGTTCAATGTCCCCACGGGCGGCGGTTATAATAGGTATGGAACGGGTATTTCTACGCGGCCGCTACTCCACGGTCCAGGTGTCACCGGCCAGCAGGAGCGAGCGCAGGGAATCAAAGCCTTTGCGGGCGCGGACTTCCTCTACCTGACGCGACACTTCGGCCTCATATGTTAGGCCTTCGACGTCGCGGATCACGCCGACAGCCATGGGGAGCTCGTCGCCGTCCATCATGGCGAGCTGCTGGTGGAGGAAGTTCGAGGGTGTGTGGGCGTCGTGAACCAGCACGTCGTCGATAGTCCACCCGTCCTGTCCGATCGTCACGGCCTTCACCAGGAAACCGTCGCGCACCAGGCCGCGGTTCTGGTCCTTGCCGAAAATCATCTTCTCGCCGTGGCGCAGGTGTATGGTGCGGTCGGCGCGGAACTCCTTGTCGGCCACGAAGGCGTGGATGCCGTTGTTGAAAATCATACAGTTCTGGAGAATCTCAACAACCGAGGCCCCCTTGTGGCGCGCGGCGGCCACCATAACCTCCTGCGATGTGGCCAGGTCGACATCTATGGCGCGGGCGAAGAAATTGCCGCGCGCTCCGAACACCAGCTCGGCCGGAATGAACGGGTCCTCCGTGGTGCCGTAGGGCGACGACTTCGACACGAAACCGCGGGCCGAGGTCGGGGAATACTGCCCCTTGGTCAAGCCGTAGATGCGGTTGTTCAGCAGCAGCATGTTGATGTCGATATTGCGGCGCACGGCGTGGATGAAATGGTTGCCGCCGATGGCGAGCCCGTCGCCGTCGCCCGAAATCTGCCACACCTGCATCGCCGGGTTAGCCACCTTGAAACCGGTGGCCACGGCGGCGGCGCGCCCGTGGATGGTGTGGAAGCCGTAGCTGTTCATATAGTACGGCAGGCGCGAGGAGCATCCGATGCCTGATATGACGGCGGTCATCTCCGGGGCCACGCCCAGGGTTGCCATTGCCTTTTGGAGGGAATTGAGCACGGCGTGGTCGCCGCAGCCGGCACACCAGCGCACCGGCTGGTCGCTCTTATAGTCGGCCTGGGTATATTTCTTTTCTTCCATGGGAGGTTGCGCGTTATTTGTTTAACAGTTCCTTTACACCCTCGACAATCTCGCTTACGAGGAACGGCTGCCCCTCGACCTTGTTGACGCGGCTGATCGCCACGTCGGGGAAGCGGGCTTGCAGATAGTCGGCGAACTGGCCGCAGTTAAGCTCGGCCACGATCACCCGCTTGTAGCGGCGCAGCAGCTCGGCGGTGTTGGCGGGCAGTGGGTTGATATAGCGGAACTGGGCGAGCGCCACGGGGACTCCCTGGGCGTTCAGCTCCTCGGCGGCGGTGTAGAGATGGCCGTAGGTGCCGCCCCATCCCACCAGCAGTGTCTCGGCCTCGGGGGAGTCGCACACCACTTCCTGCGCGGGAATGTCGCGTGCGATGCGGGCCACCTTCTCGCGGCGACGCTCCACCATGACGGCGTGGTTGCGCGGGTCGGTGGATATGGCCCCGGAGCGGTCGTCCTTCTCCAGACCGCCGAGGCGGTGCATCATGCCGGGAGTTCCGGGGACGGCCCAGTAGCGGGTTAGTGTCTCCGGGTCGCGCATATACGGCCTCCAGGCCTCTTTCAGCTCATCAGGCACGAAGTTGGGGCGTATGGCTGGATAATCGGCAGCCTCCGGGATGCGCCAGGCCGACGAGCCGTTGCCGATAAAGGCGTCGCTCAGCAGTATCACCGGCGTCATATGCTCTACGGCTATGCGGCAGGCCTCGAACGCGGTGTCGAAGCAGTCGGTCGGGCTGAGGGGCGCGACCACCGCCAGGGGCGACTCGCCGTTGCGCCCGTAGAGCGCCTGGTTGAGGTCGGTCTGCTCGGTTTTGGTCGGGAGGCCGGTGGAGGGGCCTCCGCGCTGCACGTCGATCACAACCAACGGAAGCTCAGCCATCACGGCAAGGCCGATAGCCTCACCTTTAAGCGCCAGGCCGGGACCGGAAGTAGAGGTCACGGCGAGACTTCCGGCGAACGACGCTCCTATGGCCGAGCATACACCGGCGATCTCGTCCTCCATCTGGCAAGCCTTGACCCCGAGATCCTTGCGTTTGGCAAGCTCGTGGAGTATGTCGGTGGCAGGGGTTATGGGATAGCTTCCGAGATAGAGCGGGAGGCCGGATTTCTCGGAAGCCATGATCAGCCCGTAGGCCGTGGCCTCGTTCCCTTTGACATCGGTGTAGACGCCCGGGCGAATCTCGTCTGTCTCCACGCGGTAGGTCGAGACAGAGGCGTGTATGTTATGGCCGTAGTCGTAGCCGGCCTGGAGCACCTTGGCGTTTGCCTCGTATACGGCGGGCTTCTTGGCGAATTTCGCGCGGAGCATCCTGGCCGCGCTTTCCAGCGGGCGGTCGAACAGCCAGCAGAGAAGCCCGAGGGTGAATATGTTACGGCATTTAAGCACGCTCTTGGGATCCATTCCCTCGTTGGCAAGGGCAGCCTTTGTCATAGAGGTTACGGGCACCTCGACCACCTGGGCCGTGATACCAAGCTCTTTCACGGGATCGTCGGTCGCGAACTTCGCCTTTTTCAGGCCCTCCTCCTTGAACGAGTCGATATCGACTATAACCACACCGCCGGGCTTTACCGTGCGGTAGTTCTGTTTCAGGGCGGCCGGATTCATGGCCACAAGCACGTCGCAACTGTCGCCGGGGGTGTGGACTCCCGAGCCGATGCTCACCTGGAACCCGCTGACACCGCCGAGCGAGCCCTGCGGGGCGCGTATCTCAGCGGGATAGTCGGGGAAGGTTGACACCGAATTGCCAAGTCCGGCAGAAACATTTGTGAAGATGTTACCCGCCAACTGCATTCCGTCGCCGGAGTCGCCGGAGAATCTCACGGCCACCTGTCCGAGCGTTTTTACTCTCTGTTGGGTGTCGGTCATATCGGTTATGGTATAGACTTATTAAATTCAAGGTTTGTTTTCGGCGCAAAGATAATCCTTTTTATCAGCCAAAGCAACAAAAAGCCCGAATAAGTTTGTCTCGAAAAATAATATTTAAGCGCTCTTCGCGCCGGAGTCCTCAGCCGTGAGCTTTTGGAGCGCGGCCGCGGGGAGTAATTCGGGAAAAATTCGTAAATTTGTCACATGAACGAAACCACACCAAGCAACCGGGCCGCGTCGCGCCCGTCGACCATAAAGCTGTTAAACCGGATTGCCGGGAAACGCCCGGTGAAAGTCCTGTTCGTGTGCCTGGGCAACATATGCCGCTCCCCGGCAGCCGAAGGGATGATGCGCTCAATCGTCACGGCCGAAGGCCGCGACGCGGAATGGGTTATAGACTCCGCCGGGACGGGCAACTACCACGTCGGCGACCTACCCGACCGCCGTATGAGAGTCCACGCCCGCGGCCGCGGTCTCGAACTGACCCACCGCTGCCGACAGGTGGCGCCCTCGGACTTCGACGACTTCGACCTTATAATCGGCATGGACCGGCAGAACATCGCCAACCTGCGCCACGCGGCGCCATCGCCCGAAGCCGAGGCCAAGATAATGTCGATGGGCGAACTTCTTCCGGCCTCGTCCGGCTATGACCACGTGCCCGACCCTTATTACGAAGGCTCCGAGGGATTCGAGCTGGTGCTCGACCTGCTCGAAGAAGGATGCCGGCGGCTATACGGCATTATCAACGACGACACTTTTGCCTGACAGCGGATGCGACACAAGTTCTACCTCAAATTCCGCCATATAGCGGCTTTCATGCTGCTGCTCGTCGCGGGTGCCTCGGCATCGGTGGTAAGCCTGTGCTCGGGGCGGGGAAGCCGCGGCGACGGGCCGGAAGCCGCCCCGGCAGACCTCTCGCACAGCGAAGTACTGGCGATACTCACCCCGGCAGACACCGCGAGCGCGGCGAACCCTTTCTGCCAGCGCCTCGACTCGATGCCTCCCGGAGGCCGAAAGATGAGAATCAACTATCTCGGCGCCACTCTCGGACGCTTCTTCAACGACAGCAACCACCTCCACATAGAGGCCGCCAGGCGCGCGGGCATCAAGCCGATCCAAGGCATAAGGGAAGCGTGGGCCGGCGCGCCGGACTTAGTGCCGGTGCGCACCTGCCGCGAATACTACCTCGACAACCTGACCCACTCCCTGCCCTACCTCGTGCCGAAAGCCCGCGACCTGCTCCGCGACATAGGGGCGGCGTTCAACGACTCGCTTGCCGCCCGCGGCGGCGGAAGCTACCGCGTAAAAGTCACGAGCGTGCTGCGCACGCGCTCACTCGTCAAGAACCTGCGCCGCCGCAACCGCAACGCTGTCGACACGTCGGCCCACCTCTTCGCGACCACCTTCGACATAAGCTACGCGAAGTTCATATGCGACTCGCTGACAGTGCCCAGGACCCAGGAAGACCTCAAGAACCTCCTCGCGGAAGTTGTGGAGGCCCAGCGCGCCCGCGGCCGATGCTATGTGAAATACGAGCGAAAACAAGCCTGCTTCCACATCACGGCGCGCTGACCAGCGCCGCCGGATGCACTGGCCTGAAGGCATGCCAGGGGCAAAATCACCATAACCTCCCTCATTTTTCCGCAGCGCCGTTAGGCGTGTGCGGAATTTTTATTAATTTTGCAAATCTAATTTTTCCCGATGAAAGAAGTTCAGTACAACGGCCTCACATTTGTGCCATACATCGAAAGAGAGAAAATTGACGCCCGCATACAGGAACTCGCGAAGCAGATTTCCAAGGAATACGCAGGCAAGTGCCCCCTGCTGCTCTGCGTCCTCAACGGAGCGTTCCCCTTCGCCGCCGACCTGTTCCGCGGCATTGACACCGATGCCGAAATCGCCTTCATCCGCCTGAAAAGCTACGAGGGCATGCAGAGTTCCGGCAACGTAAAACAGCTTCTGGGCCTCACCGAGGACCTTTCAGGGCGCTCCGTCATCATTGTCGAGGACATAGTGGACACAGGCCACACCATAGTGGGCCTCCTTGAAGAACTGCGGAAACACAACCCGGCCGAAGTAAAGATAGCCACCCTCCTTTTCAAGCCTGAATCGCTCCGCGCCGATGTCAAGCCCGACTACGTAGGCTTCGCCATACCCCCGAAGTTCATCATAGGGTTCGGCCTCGACCTCGACGGGATGGCACGCAACCTCAACGACATATACGTTCTAAAAGAAACCGCCGACTGACGCGCCACCCCACACTTCTTTTCAGCGTACAATTCCTAAGAAAAAGATGAATTTAGTCATATTCGGCGCTCCGGGTAGCGGCAAAGGCACCCAGAGCGACAAGCTTATTGAGAAATACGGACTGCACCACATATCCACAGGAGAGGTGCTACGCGACCACATCGCGCGCAAAACTCCGATCGGCCAGATCGCTAAGACGTACATCAGCCAGGGACAGCTTATTCCCGACTCGCTGATGATCCGCATCCTGGAAGAGATCATCGACAACGAGCCGAAAGCCAAGGACGGCGTTATCCTCGACGGCTTTCCCCGCACCATCCCCCAGGCGGAAGCCCTGAAACGCTTCTTCGAGAAACGCGGCCAGGAAGTGCACCACGTCATAGGCCTCGAGGTCCCGGAGGACGAGCTGATCGAGCGTATGATTCTCCGCGGCAAGCAGACAGGACGCGCCGACGACAACCTCGAGACCATCAAGAACCGCCTGCAAGTCTACCACGATTCCACCCGCCCCTTGCGCGACTATTATATTAAGGAGGGCAAATACCGTCCCATCAACGGCACAGGCTCCATCGACGACATCTTCAAGGAGGTTGCCAAGGCCATCGACGGAGAAGCCTGAGAAACAACGGCTTCCGTTGCCGCAAAAAAACAAAGCCGGGCCGCACTTAACGTGCGGCCCGGCTTTTGTATAGTTCGGTCAGCAGGGGTTATTCGGCCTTGCCGTTGGAGCCGAGGACGTTGACGATCTTGTGCTTGTAGAGCTTCTCCATCTCGTCGCGGGCCGGCCCGAGGTACTTGCGGGGGTCGAATTCTCCGGGCTTCTCGGCGAACACCTTGCGCACGGCGGCTGTCATGGCCAGACGGGAGTCGGAGTCGATGTTGATCTTGCACACGGCGCTCTTGGCGGCCTTGCGGAGTTCCTCTTCGGGAATACCGATGGCGTCGGGGAGCTTGCCGCCGTACTGGTTGATCATGTCGACGTATTCCTGGGGCACGGAGGAAGAGCCGTGGAGCACGATGGGGAAGCCGGGGAGCTTCTTCATAACGCCGTCAAGCACGTCGAACGCCAGTGGCGGGGGCACGAGGCGCCCTTCGGCGTTGCGGGTGCACTGCTCGGGAGTGAACTTGTAGGCGCCGTGGCTGGTGCCGATGGAGATGGCGAGCGAGTCGCAGCCGGTGCGGGTGGCGAAGTCGATAACCTCCTCGGGGTCCGTGTAGGTGTGGTGGTCGGCCGAAACCTCGTCCTCGACACCGGCGAGAACGCCAAGCTCGCCCTCGACGGTAACGTCGTACTGGTGGGCGTAGTCAACAACCTTCTTCGTGAGGGCCACGTTTTCCTCGTAGGGGAGGTGCGAACCGTCGATCATCACCGACGAGAAACCGTTGTCGATGCAGCTCTTGCAAAGCTCGAAGCTGTCGCCGTGGTCGAGGTGCAGCACGATCTGGGGGTGCTCCCAGCCAAGCTCCTTGGCATATGCCACCGCACCCTGCGCCATATAGCGGAGGAGCGTCGCGTTAGCGTAATTGCGGGCACCCTTGGAAACCTGGAGGATCACGGGCGACTTCTCCTCGGCAGCGGCCTTGATGATGGCCTGGAGCTGCTCCATGTTGTTGAAGTTGAAAGCGGGGATGGCATAGCCGCCCTTGATGGCCTTCGCGAACATCTCGCGGGTATTCACAAGGCCTAATTCTTTGTAACTTACCATGATATATTTAAAGAATGAATGTTTGTCCGCCTGCTGCGTATTTTCAGGGAGCAAATTTACGAAAATTTCCCGAATAATTGAAGAAAAATTTCCGTAATCGCCGCGCCAGCGGCGACATACCAACAACGCCCCGCCGCGCTCAATTGTTTGGATCTTCGGGCGAGAACGGAGGCACGTCGCCCGACGGATTTCCCGAATCCGGGGATTCGACACCGGATGTTCCCGACACGGCGCCGGCGGCCGCTTCGCGGTTTTCCGCGCCGCGCTGGCCGGGAATGACGCGCGTGAGAGTGAAAAGGAACTCCAAGCCGCCGCCGCGGCGGTTCCGAACGTAAATGCCTCCCCCCATCGAATTGACGGCGCTCTTGACGATTGGCAGCCCGAGGCCGGTGCCCCCCGATTTGCGCGAGCGCCCGGCATCGATGCGGTAGAAACGGTCGAAAAGATGCGCGAGATGCTCGGAAGCCACCCCGGTCCCGTTGTCATAGAACACGAACGTGTAACATTTCTCCTTGCGACCGAAAAGCTCTATGCCCATAACGGTGCCCTGGGAATACGCCCGGGCGTTCTTAACGAGGTTGTTCAGCACGGAAAGCAGAAGCCCTTCGTTGCCCCTTACCACGCAATCGTCAGGTATGTCGAACTTGAACTCCATGTCGCCGATAAGGTTCGTGCTCCTTATCTCCTCGGCAAAGCCCGCGATCAGGTCCCGGAAGTTTACGTCCTTCATTGGAATCTTCTGACCGGATTCCTCGAGGCGCGTCATGGTCGACAGGTCGTTGAGCATCGCCGTGAGGCGGTCGACGTTCTCCTGCGTCTTGCGCAGAAAGTGCCTGCGGTCCTCTTCCGGCATGTCTTCCTGGCTTATCATCATTTCGACGTATGCCTTTATTATTCCGATAGGGGTCTTGAGCTCGTGGGAGATATTGTTGGTCAAGGCGCGTTTCAGGCGGTTTTTCTCCTCGTTGGCCTTGAGGGCCACGATATGCTCACTCTCACGGCGCTGGTTAGCCTGCATCCGGGAATTGTAGATTGATATGATCTGGCGGGAAATGTCGCCGAGCTCGTCAGAAGGGAACTCCCCCATGGGGATGAAGTCGCGGTCGTTTGCCGCCCTGTGGGCGAACTCGTGCAGCAGGCCGATGTTCTTTGCCTGGTGGGAGGTGATCAGGTACACGAAGAACGTACCCACCACGCCCACTACGAGTATCATAGCCCAGAAAAGCCAGTCGCTCGACGAGAGGTACGAGCTTAGCTCGGGCGTGAGAGGCAGGTATGCCCTGACTTCCAGGCCCTTCTTAGGGGAAACGCGGCTGTAATAATAGAATATCCTTTCGCCGGACGGGAACCGGGTGTCATCGAGCAGAATCGCGGTGGACCCGTCGCGGAGGGAGTCGACATCCGCCTTGTCGAATCCAAGGGGACGTTCTGAGTTTATGGTCCCGATGGAGTTCAACAGGTCACCGGAGGTACGGTCGTATACCGCGAGCGACATGCTGCCAAGCGCCGAGCCCTCGTAATAGCGGCTTAGGAAGTCGACATAGGAATCTATCAGGTCGAGATTGCTCCTGCTCCATGAATCGACGATGCGTCCGGCCGCGAGGTCGACGCGCGCCATTATCTCGCGCTTCTTGGAGAACTTGTCGCGGTTGTATTGAAGCCACGCGAAACTGCCGATCAGCGCCCATATGCAGACGAACGCGACTATGAACAGCTTCATCCGATAGCGGAAGGCGCGCTTTTTCAGGAACTTGCCAAACATACTTCCAAAAACTTGCTAACCACAGGCCTTTGTCCCGAAAAACACTCGCTCAGACCTCCGCCTTGAAACCGTAGCCGAATCCCAGGCGCGTCACTATGTTATTGCCGTAAGGGCCGAGTTTCTGCCTCAGGCGCGTGATGTTGGTGTCAACAGCACGGGACGTCACCGTCTGTCCCGCCCACACCTGGCGCATGATATGATCGCGCGAGTGAATGATCTCCCTGTTTGTCAGGAAGAACAGGAGCAGCTCGAACTCCCTGGGAGTAAGGTCGATCTTGTCCCCGTCGATGTAAAGCGACTTGCCGTTGCGGTCGATGCGGAGCGTCTTGAACGTGATGTCGGGCTCGTAGTTGGCCTTGGACGTCTTGATCGCCACCTGCTTGGCCACCTGCGAACGGCGCAGCACGGCGCGCACGCGCGCCTTTACCTCGTCGATGGAATAAGGCTTAGTTATGTAGTCGTCGGCGCCTATGTTCAGCCCCATCACAATGTCATCCTCGCCGTTAAGGGCGGAGCAGAAAATAATCGGGGTGTTCTCCGTGGCCGGATTGTTGTGTACCCTCTTGGCGAAATCTATGCCGCTGATCCGCTCCATCATGATATCCACTATCATAAGGTTGTAAAGCGACAGGTCGTAGCCCAGCGCGGTCTCGGCGCTGTCAGCCGTATCGACCTCGTATCCCTCCTTCTGAAGATTGTATTTAAGGATTTCGCAGAAGCTTTCTTCGTCGTCAATCACAAGGATGCGTATCATAGACAAAACCATTTAAAAATATAACGTTCACGCGGCTACCGCGAAGAATCGCCGCCGTGAAAGCCAAATAGGCAGATAATTATTTTCGATATAAAGTTACAACAATAAAACGGGATGACGGGGAAATAAATGTTAATATAAGTTAAAACAAACGTGCTGGCGAACCATTCCTCCCGGGCGGCGTTTAAAGGATATAAGCACTATATTTGCACTGTGTTTTTTCATGGTATTAGATTTAAGGTTAAAGATAAAGCAACAAGGGCTGTCGTGAGACAGCCCTTGTTGTCTGTAAGCCGGCATCGCGGTTCCCGGCCGCGGCCGTCACTCGGCTACGGGCAGCGGGAAACCGCCGACACGGCGCAGCGACAGCGAATCGCCGGCGGCGACCACAAGCAACGCCGAAGCGCCCGGGACGGCCTCCACGGCCGCCGCGGCGTCGGCTGACGCGGAAGCCATACACGCGGTGGCGAGCGCGTCGGCGGTCGCGCAGTCCGCGGCGGCCACGGTAGCCGCGACCACGTCGCCCTGGAACGGATAACCGCTGACTGGATCGATAGTGTGCCCGAGAATGTTGCCGGCCGAATCAGTGCGGTAGTTTCGGTAGTTGCCCGACGAGGCCACACCGCAGTCGGTAACGGCTATCGTCAGCAACGGCGTGTGAACGGCCGCGCGGCCAGTGACGGGAGCGTCAATCTGGATATGCCACTTATCGCCCCGCGGGTTGCGCCCCGCGAGCGCCAGCTCCCCCCCGATTTCAACCATATAATTCTCCGCTCCGTTGCGTCGGAGCATCTCCCCCACCCGGTCGCATCCGAAGCCTTTGGTGACGGCACTGAAATTGAATGTCGTGCCGGGCGACTTCTTCACAATGTTCAGCGCGGAATCGACAGAGCAGCAGGCGAACCCGACAAGGGCGCGGGCCGAGTCAATCCGCGCGGAGGCGGGCACCCCGCCGGCGACGGCCTTGCCCCCGTAGCCGAACCCCCAAAGGTTGACCAGCGGGGAAACAGTAGGGTCGAAACGGCCGCCTGAAACCTCGCAGACCCGGCGGGAGACGTCGAAGACCCGCAGAATCAACGAATCGGCTCTTGACGACTCGCCACGGTTTATCCGCGAAATCCGCGAATACGGGTTAAACGGGGAAAGCGACAGTTCAACCTCCCGCATCACCGCGGCGATAGAGTCAGCCAGGTCGGCCGGAGCCTCGTAGGTGATGCGGAACGTGGTGTTCCAGACAGACCCCTCGCTGACGCGCCACCGCGCCGTCCGGCCGCAGGAAGCCGCCAATGACGCGAGCGCGGAAACAAGAAGAGCGTAACAAAAAAGCTGGCGCATTTCCTGGATATTATTTTATGGATGATAATGAAGGCGCCCGGCGCGTGAAAGCACCGGGCGCCGTTTTCGCTTTATCTCTGCGGCGACCGCGTTAATCCTCGTTGAGGTTGACGCGCTTGAACTCTACCACGGCGAGACCTTTCTGGGTTTCCTCGAGGTATTTGCCGATGGTCAGGTTGCCGTCCTTGATGAACTCCTGCTCCATGAGGCAGTTTTCCTTGAAGAACTTGTTGAGACGACCCTGGGCGATGTTCTTTATCATAGCCTCCGGAAGGTTGGCGGCCTTTGCCTCGGCGGTTTCCTTGGCGATGGAGCGTGCCTTTTCCGCCTCTTCCTCGGTGAGCCAGCCCTTGGCTATGTTGGAGTTGATGTGGTCCTCGGAATCAACGAGGTTGGGGTTGATGCCGGCCTTTTTGAGAGCGACTTCAACGGCCTTCTTGACCTGCTCCTCCTTGGTCTTCTCGACAGCGACATTGTACTCGGAGTCGATAGTGGCCTGGGGAACGCTGTCGCGGTCAACGGCGACGGGGTTCATAGAAGCTACCTGCATGGCCACGTCGCGGCCTACCTGGTAGTCTACGCCCTCCACGTTGAAGCCGACGATGGTGGCGAGCTTGTTGCCGAGGTGGTTGTAGGAAGTGGTGGAAGGAGCCTCGACATACTCGTAAGCGCCGAGCTCGGTCTTTTCACCGGTCTTGCCACCTTCTTCGACAACGAGGTCTGCAACGGTGAGGTTGCCGACCTTGACGGCTTTCAGCTCGTCAAGGCTCTTGCAGCGGTTCTCGACAGCGATGTCGAGGAGCTTCTTGGTCAGGTCGACGAAGCCGGCGTTCTTGGCCACGAAGTCGGTCTCGCATTGGAGCGACACGATAGCGGCGAAGTTCCCTTCGTTCTTGGCGAGCACGCAGCCTTCGGCGGCCACGCGGTCCTCGCGCTTGGCGGCTACAGCCTGGCCCTTCTTGCGGAGGATCTCCACAGCGGCCTCTATGTCGCCATTTGTCTCAGCGAGAGCTTTCTTGCAGTCCATCAGGCCGGCCGAGGTAAGGTGGCGCAGCTTGGTGATTTCTGCCATTGTTACTGCCATAAGATGATAACAGTTAGGATGTTTGTATAATGTTAGTTCGGAGAGAGATGTTCCGCGGCGGGTTATTCCGCGGCAGGAGCCTCAGTCTCGGCCACGGGAGCCTCGGCTGCTTCGGCGGGAGCCTCGGCTGCGTCGTCGGAACGGCGCACGGCGCGGCGGCGCTCGCGACGGGGAGCGGCGGCGCCTTCCTCAGCGGCGGGAGCGTCGACTTTCTCTGCCTTGCGCTCCTCGAGGCCCTCGGCCATGGCGGCGCAAACGGTGTCGAGCACGAGCTCGATCGACTTGGAAGCGTCGTCGTTGGCGGGAATCACGAAGTCGATGTCGGTGGGATCGGAGTTGGTGTCGACCATGGCGAACACGGGGATGCCCAGGCGGACAGCCTCAGCCACGGCGATGCGCTCTTTGAGCACGTCGACCACGAAGAGGGCGGAGGGGAGACGGTTCAGGTCGGCGATCGACCCGAGTGTCTTTTCCAGTTTCGCGCGCTGGCGGGAGATCTGGAGTTTCTCGCGCTTCGACAGATTGTCGAAAGTGCCGTCCTTTGCCATCTTGTCGATTAACGACATCTTCTTGACAGCCTTGCGGATGGTGGGGAAGTTGGTGAGCATGCCGCCGGGCCAGCGCTCGATAACGTAAGGCATACCTACGCTCTGGGCCTTTTCGGCGGTAACTTGTTTGGCCTGTTTTTTGGTGGCAACGAAGAGGACCTTCTTGCCTGCTTTAGCTATTGATTTGAGAGCGGCCGCGGCCTCGTCGAGCTTAGCGGCGGTCTTATAGAGGTCGAGAATGTGGATACCGTTGCGCTCCATGAAGATGTAGGGAGCCATTGCGGGGTTCCATTTGCGCTTGAGGTGGCCGAAATGGCAACCTGCTTCAAGGAGCTGGTCAAATGTGGGTGTTGACATTGTTTTTTCGAGTTGTTTACGTTCTTTCGGTTACAACCCCGGGGTAGGGAACGCGATCCATCCGCGGGATTTAGATACTAAACTCAGTATTTCGGGAATCCTGCTCACGCGGCCGCGCGGTTCAGGCGGCCATCGACGCGGGAGTTGGAGGGGAAGCGTTTAACGCTTGGAGAACTGGAAGCGCTTGCGTGCCTTGGGACGACCGGGCTTCTTGCGCTCCACGGCGCGGGGGTCGCGGGTCATGAAGCCTTCGGCGCGGAGGGCCTTCTTGTCGTCGGGGTTGATTTTGACAAGGGCGCGGGCGATGGCGAGGCGGAGAGCCTCGGCCTGTCCCTTGTAGCCGCCACCGTCGATGTTGACGTTTATGTCGTACTTCTCAACGCAGTCGAGGGTCTGGAGCGGCTGCTTGACGATGTATCGGAGGATCGACGAGGGGAAGTAAACCTCCAGGGGGCGCTTGTGGTGGTTGCAGGTAACGTTGATAACGCCGGTGCCTTCCTTAACGATAACGCGGGCTACGGCGGCTTTGCGGCGGCCTACTGCATTTACTGTTTCCATAAGATAGTGTTCAGAAGATTTGGCGTTTCACTTATTTTACCTTGTTGATGTCGAGCACCTTCACCTCGAGGCCGTTCTGGGGATAGTCGGGGCCGTTGTAAACGTGGAGGTTCTTGATGAGCTTGCGGCCGAGACGGTTCTTGGGGAGCATGCCCTTCACCACATGGAGGTAGAGGGGATGATAGCCGGGCTTGATGTGCTTGTTGAACGACTTCTTGAGGAGCACTTCGGGCGTGGTCTCGCGCTGGCCGCCGGGATAGCCGGTGTAGCTGTAATAAACGCGGTCGGTCCATTTCTTGCCTGTGAGGACGACCTTGTCGGCGTTGATGATGATCACGTTGTCGCCGCACTCCACGAAGGGGGAGTAGCTCGGCTTGTTCTTGCCGCGGAGGATCTTTGCGACCTTCGAGCAGAGACGGCCGAGCACCTGGTCGGTCGCGTCGATCACCACCCATTCTTTTTTAACGCTCTGGGCGTTGGGGGTAATGGTTTTGTAGCTTAAAGTATCCACTTCTAATAAGTTGGTTAATAAATAAATAGCTAACGGCGGCCGCACATCGAGCCAGGCCAAAGGCTCCCGGGCGGCTTGGGCCGCGACTGCCTGCTACGGCAATCGAGCGGCAAAGTTACGCATTTTCAGCGGAATATCCAAGAAAGTTTCGTAAATTTGCGCCACGCAAACCATAACGCATATCCACCCATCATTATGGCATACTTCTTAAATACACGCTTCCCGGCTATCGCCCTTGTCGCAGCCGCTGCCTCCCACGCGGCGGCCGCCGACCCGGCCCCGGCAGACTCACTGGCGGCAAAAGCCGACTCCGTTTTCGTGTTCACCGACACAAAGGTGGTCCCACACACGTCAGTAAAGGACCAGAACAAGAGCGGCACATGCTGGTGCTTCGCAAGTACCTCCTTCTTCGAGGACGAGATCCTGAGACAAGGTGGCGACTCGCTCGACCTGAGCGAGATGTACACCGTGCGCCAGTGCTACCTCGACAAGGCCGACCGTTTCGTGCGTCTCTACGGCCAGACGAACTTCGCCGCCGGGGGGTCGACCGCCGACGTCCCATATGTCTGGCGGATGTACGGAGCCGTTCCCGAAGAGGCTTATCCCGGCATTGCCTACGGCGAGGACAAGCACGTCCACGGAGAACTCGACGCGGTGCTCTCGGCCTACCTCAACGCCGTGGTGGCCAAACCTAACAAACGGCTTTCCACATCATGGCGCCGGGGATTCGAGGCACTCCTTGACGCGTACCTCGGCAAAGTACCGAAGACGTTCACGGCAGGGGGCAAGACCCACACCCCCCGCTCCTATGCCGACGCCCTGCCCATAAAGCCGTCCGACTACGTTTCGATAACATCGTTCACCCACCATCCGTTCTACGAGAGTTTCGCCATCGAGGTGCCTGACAACTGGCTCTCCTACCCATCGGCCAACCTCCCCATGGAAGAGATGAAGCAGGTCGTCGACAACGCCATAGAGAAAGGCTACCCCGTGGTCTGGGCCGCAGACGTCAGCGAGGGCGGATTCAAGTGGAAGGAGGGATTCGCCGTGATGCCGAAGGAACGCACCGCCGACGACATGGAGGGCACGGAGCTGTCGCGCTGGGTACACCTCACCGACAAAGAGCGCTCCGAGGCACAGTTCGACTTCAAAGGCCCGGTAGAGGAAATAGAGGTCACACAGCAGTCGCGTCAGGAGATGTTCGACCGCCAGGAAACGACCGACGATCACGGAATGGAAATCATCGGCACCGCGACCGACCAGAACGGCAAACGCTACTACAAGGTGAAGAATTCCTGGGACACAAACCAGGTCTACGACGGATACATCTACGTCTCCGAGCCTTACTTCCTGGCCAAGACGGTCAACATCTACGTCAACAAGGCCGCCATCCCCGCGGCTATCGCGAAGAAAATGAAGTGACCGCCGACCGACGCGCCGGGTCACGCAAAAACACCTACACACCATCAGACAGATTACCGGCATAATAACGGCCCTGGGCGCCGCGGCGCTCGCCTTCCTCCCCGCCTGCCGCGGAGAGCGGGGCGCCGCGCCCGGAACCGGAAGCTGGCAGACCGGGCGTTACAGCGTCACACCCGCGGGCGTAAGCCTCGCTGGGGGTGACGCTCTGCTCGTGACCTCCGACTCGACAGCCACCTTACGGACAGCCGGTGGTTCCGAGGAAATCAGCCTCGGCCCTATCCCGGAAGGCTCGGCCAGCTTCGAGAGCGACGACCGGCTGCTATCATTCCTGTACCGCCTCGAGGCGGCCGATACCGCCGCCGTCGGCATACGGCCCTACTATCATTACGCGATATACCTCAACCCTCTTCCGGCAAGGCGGTCGGCGGAGATTCTCGCAGGGAGGCTGCGCAACGAGCTGCCCCTGCCGCCGGAACTTCAAAGGTACAGCTGGCCCGTGGTACGCGACAATGCGCAGTGGCTGATGGCCGCGTCGGAGACAGCGCTCGCCGCGGGAGACGACCGCTGGACGCGCCGCGTGGCCACGGCTGCCCGGCAGCTGCTCGAATTAGACACCCGCATGGCCCTCGACTGCGGCAGCGGCCTGTTCAAAGGCGTACCGAGATACCTGCTAAGCCCGTCGTCGCGGTTCCCCGCCTGGATGGACCCCGTCGACCTTTTCCAGACAATGACTCTCGCGGAGAACGCCGCTTACCACGCCGCCCTGTCGAATCTCGAACGCGTTGCCACCTCCGCGGGCTCAGAGACAGGGATAGCGTATCCGTCCTCCGCGTTGCGCGACGCGGTCAACAGCCACCTGTGGAACCCGTCGACCGGGAATTACGGAGCAGCCCTGTACGGAAGCCTGGCTTTTCCCGTCAGGCTCCCGTCGGCCGACAACGCCGCCCAGGCCGTAGCCATCCTCGGGGGAACCGCGTCAGAAGCCATGGCGGCGTCGATCGCGTCGAAAACTCCTGTCGGGGAGTTCGGCGCCGCTCCACTCTCGCCACACTGGGATGGCGACAGCATTTCGGCCGCGGAGTTCCCCCCGCTGCTGCTGAAAACGCTCTGGATGGCGGCCATGGGGGCTACCGCCAACGAGACCGCGTACTCCGCCGCGGTCGCCGCGCTGATCGTCGAACGGGCGAAAGCCCTGTTTGACAGCGCCGGCGGCCGGCACAGACACCCTGAGACAGGCATAGTCAGACCTGTTGCCGCGCTCGTGCTGCGCGGTTTCCTCGGAGCGAGATTCGCCCCGGAAGGACTCTACCTAGCACCGGCCGTGCCGCCCGAGCTGCCAGGCGACAAACGCTTGACAGGGCTGCGCTACCGCGACGCCATTCTTAACATCCGCATAACAGGCACCGGGCGGGCGCTCGCCACCTTCACCATCGACGGCAAACCGGCCGCGCCATTCATCCCGGCCACGCTGGAGGGGGAACACGACGTCGCTATCACACTCGCCGGAACCTCGGCACAACCGGGGAGCATCACCCTGGATGACACGCGGACAACGCTGCCACCTGCGCCAACGGTGTCATGGCCGCGTCCGCTCGAGGCCATGCTGCGCCAGGGGGACGACCGCGCCGACGCCGGCAGCCACGCGGTATATCTGAACGGAGCGCTCGACGAGGTGACCGCGGAGCCGCGCTACGCGGCGGCCTCCCCGAGGCGGCTGACAGAGGCGCGGTTCGCGGCGGTCGGGGCCGACGGCACCACCGGCTTTACTTGCGCTCCGCGGATATTGCTCCCGAAAGGATGGGAGACCCTGATAAGCGCCGCCGACATAGCGGCGCCGGGAACGCGCCTGGTCAGCGACAGGAAGGCCGCCGCACGGGTCGTGGAATCAAACCGCTGGAAAAACCGCGCCATACGGTTCCGGTTCAACGCCCCGGCCGCGGGAAGCTACATCATCGACGCGCGGTATTCAAGCGGGCTGGGCATCGTGAACCCCCAGCGCAGGACAGCGCTGAGGCGGCTCAAAGTCAACGGCGTAGAAGCCGGGATAATGGTGTTCCCGCAATACTCGCCGGCATGGTGGAACCGGTCGACAGGCAACGGATGGCAGCTCCCCGCGACATTCTCATCGCAACTGCGCGTTGAAATGAACCAGGGGGACAACGAGGTGGAGATTGTCTATTTCCAGCCTTCGCCCGTCTATGTCGACCCGCTGGCCAACACCGTGCTGCTCGACCTCATACGCCTGCGCAGAGTGGAATAGCCGGCCACAGCCGGGACGGAAACAAAAACCGAATACAAACCAGAAACTTACATACATCTCACTGAACCCATGAAACGCCTATCATTATTGTCATGCGGCCTGCTCGCTGGCGCCGCCTCGATTTTCGGAGCCGCCAAAGCCCCGATAGTAACCAACGTTGAACCGCCATACTGGTGGACCGGGATGGCAAACGACACCTTGCAGGTGATGGTGACCGGCCCCGATATCGCCAAGGCCGAGGTCTCGGTAAACTACCCCGGAGTGCGCCTGGCGCAGAACGTGACCCTCGACAGCCCGAACTACCGCTTCCTGTACTTCGCGATCTCCCCGGAAACCAAACCGGGGACGATGGACATCAAGTTCACCCTCGGCCGGCAGAAACAGACCGTGGCCTACGAGCTGAAAGCCCGCGACCGCAAGCCGGAGGAGTACGGTGGATTCGACGCGTCCGACGTGCTCTATCTGCTGATGCCGGACCGCTTCGCCCAGGGATCCGCCGACGGGCGGCAGCTCGCCGAGGCATACGAGTCGCTCTCCCACCCCGAGAAGCCCGACCGCGACGACCCCAACGGACGCCACGGCGGCAACCTGCGCGGCATAACCGAACACCTCGACTACCTCGACACACTCGGCGTGACAGCCATATGGAGCTGCCCGGTGCTCGAGAACGACATGCCGGGAGGCTCCTACCACGGCTACGCCACCACCGACTACTACCGCGTAGACCCCCGCTTCGGCTCGAACGACGACTGGAACGAGATGGTGGCACAGGCGCGCAAGCGCGGCCTGAAGGTTGTCATGGATATGATATTCAACCACTGCGGCGTGGCCCATCCCTGGGTTGACGACGCTCCCGCGGCCGACTGGTTCAACCACCCCAAAGGCGACGTGCTGACCAATTTCCGCCTCTCCACCGTACACGACCCGTATGTATCGGACTACGACCTCGACCACACCGTCAACGGATGGTTCGTCAGCGCCATGCCCGACCTCAACCAGCGCAACCCCCACCTGATGAAGTATCTGACGCAGAACTCAATATGGTGGATCGAATCCTCGAAAATCAACGGCATAAGGATGGATACCTACCCCTACGCCGACATGGAGGCGATGGCAGGATGGGCCAGGGACGTGCTGCGCGAATACCCGAACTTCAACATCGTGGGCGAGTGCTGGTACGGCAACGAGGCCGGAAGCGCCTTCTGGCAGCGCGGCAACAGGATGAATCCCCGCAACACGGAACTGCCCACCGTCATGGACTTCAAGATCTCCATCGACGGCCACAAATACTTCGACGAGGAGACCGACCCGTGGAACGGCCTCAACCACCTCTACGACCATCTCGCGCTCGACTACCTCTATGCCGACCCGCAGAAAGTGCTGACATTCCTCGACAACCACGACACCGACCGCTTCCTGCTTAAAGAGCCTGAAGACCTCGGCTCTTGGAAACAGGCCCTCGCGTTCCTGCTGACCTCGCGCGGCATACCGCAGCTTTACTACGGCACGGAGCTGCTGATGAACGGGTCCAAGGAGGGGAGCGACGGCTATGTGCGCCGCGACTTCCCCGGCGGATTCCCCGGCGACACCGTCAGCGCCTTCACCCCCGAGGGGCGCACCCCGCTGCAAAACGAGGCGTGGCTCTATCTGCAACGGCTTCTGCAATGGCGCCGCGGCGAGGCCAACGAGGTGATAGCCCGCGGGACGCTCAAGCACTTCATGCCGCAGAACGGCGTGTACGTCTACCAGCGCAAGCTCGGCGGCAAGGAGGTGACCGTGCTGCTCAACGGCACCGACAAGCACCACAAGGTAACGATGGAACGCACGCTCGAAATACTCCCCTACGGCCTCCAGCTGCGCGACATAGTGAGCGGCAAAGAGGTTACCATCGAGCCGGAAATGAGCTTCGAGCCGCGGCAGGTGATGATTCTCCAGAACTTCTGAACGGCTAATCAGCGGACTATCGCGGCGAACCACAAGCATATGAAGAAAATCGGCATACTTTCCGACACCCATTCCACCTGGGACGACCGCTACGCCCTCCACTTCGCCGGATGCGACGAGATATGGCACGCGGGAGACATAGGCTGGATCGACATAATACGCCGCCTCGAAGAGGTGGCGCCGGTGGTGCGCGCCGTCCGGGGCAACATCGACTCCGGCGAGACGCGGCGAGCCTTCCCCGAGCTGCTGGAATTCGAGGTGGAGGGGTGCCGCGTCCTCCTGACCCATATCGGCGGATACCCCGGGCGTTACGCGCCGGGAATCCAGGGCGAGCTGCTGCGCTCGCAGACCAACATCTTCGTCAGCGGCCACAGCCACATACTCAAAGTGATGTACGACGAAGGGCTGAAATGCCTCCATATAAACCCGGGAGCCGCCGGGCAGCACGGATGGCACAAGAAGCGGACCCTCGTGCGATTCACAATCGACGACGGCATCCCCCGCGACCTGGAGGTCATCGAGCTTGGCGGCAACCGCTGACAAGCCCTATGCATAGATATAAACTGATGTAGGGACCCGGCATAACTACATAAACAACATATTTGATGACAAGCAGAAAGATCTTATTGATACTGGCGGCCCTGGGCTTGCTCGCCGCGGGATGCCGCACCACGGAGAAGAACTACCGCGAGGCCTACGAAAAGGCGCTCGAAAAGCGCGACGAGGGGTTGACTCTCGAAGAACGCCTCGCGATCGAACGCGAGCAGTCGACACCCGAAAGCGTCTACAAGGGGGACTCCATAAGACTTAAAGCGATGTGGGTCAACACAGTCGCGGACACTCGGAAGACAGCCGCCCTGGAATACAGCGTGGTGACCGGCACCTTCCGCCAGCGCTTCAACGCCAACTCGGCCATGGAGCGCCTCCGCGCCGGAGGCTACCCCGAGGCATTCCTCCTGGTTGACGGCGACAAGAACTTCATAGTGGCGGCCTCGACAACCGCCTCGCTCGACACCGCCGTCAGCCGGATGCGCGCCCTGGAAACGGCCTCGCCCATCCCCCTCCGGCCCCCCTACCCCTTCATCCTCCGCAAGGCCGCGCGTCGCTGAACCGTCGCCCTCCATAACAGGGTCGCGCGCTCTCGCGAGGCGCTCCCGTATGGGGTGAAAAAGTTTGTCTCCTTATTTTGACAGAAGACAAACATTTTCCGTATATTTGCGAAATTCATATGAACTGGTTTGAAGCGGTCATACAGAACCCCTGGGTGTGGTACAGCGTCACGGCGCTCTACGCCCTGATCATCCTGAGTATAATCTGCGTCGTGGTTTCCGAGAACCGCAACCCGGTGAAGACTCTGGCGTGGGTCACCGTGCTCCTGGTGGCGCCGGTGGTCGGGCTCGTGCTCTACATATTCTTCGGCCGCAACATCCAGGGCATGAGGGTGATCTCGCGCAAGAACCGCCGCAGGCTGCGCAGGCTCGACGGCTCGGGGCGCGTGCGCCCCGCCGACCTCCCGCAGTCGTTGCAGGCATTGCAGCAGATCAAGCTGGCCAACTCGCTCTGCGGCTCAGACTTCTACCCCGCCAACTCCGCCGAGATTTTCGACAACGGGGCCGACAAGTTCGACTCCCTGCTGCGCGACATAGCCGCGGCGCGCAGCTTCATAAACCTCGAATACTACATCGTGGCCGACGACAAGATCGGCAACCGCGTGGCCGACGCGCTCATCGAGCGCGCCCGCGCCGGGGTGAAGGTCAGGCTCCTATACGACCATGTCGGCTCCTTCAAGGCGAGCCGCAAATTTTTCAAACGCCTGGAAGAGGGGGGCGTGGAGTCCACGCCTTTCTTCAAGGTCGTCTTCCCCCCGTTCGGCACCCGCATCAACTGGCGCAACCACCGCAAGATATGCGTGATCGACGGCCGGATAGGCTACATCGGCGGCATGAACATCGCCGACCGATACCTCGACGGAGGGCGCTTCGACCTCTGGCGCGACGTGCATATCCGCGTGACCGGCCCGGCGGTTCTCTCGCTCGAAAAAGCCTTCGCCGTCGACTGGACATTCACCGGCCACCCGCTGATCGACGACCCCCACCCCGCCCCGGAACCGGTCGAGGGGTCGCGCATGGGGATGCAGCTGATTACCGGGGGACCCACGAGCCAGTGGCTCAACATGACCCTCGTGTTCCAGAAAGCGATTTCCGTGGCGCGCCAGCGCGTCTACATCCAGACCCCCTACTTCCTCCCCACCGAAGGCCTGCTCCACTCGTTGCAGATGGCCGCCCTGGCCAAAATCGACGTCAGGGTCATGCTACCCGCGAAATCCGACAGCGACATGCTCCGCTGGGCCTCCAACTCCTACGTCAGCGAGTGCCTCAAATCGGGCATAAAGGTCTATTTCTATGAGAAAGGGATGCTCCACAGCAAGGTGATAATCGTCGACGACGAATTCGTCACAGTAGGCTCAGCGAACTTTGACTTCCGCAGCTTCGAGCACAACTTCGAGGCCAACATGCTGGTCTACGACAAGGAGTTCAACGCCCGCATGAGGGAACTGTTCCTGCGCGACCAGCGCGGCTGCCGCCGCGTCAACCCCAACCGCTGGCGCCACCGCCCCCTCCCCGAAAAGTGCCTCGAGAGCTTCATGCGCCTCTTCGCCCCCATCCTCTGACATTCCACCGAGCGCCGGAGGCGGAGCCGTTTCCCACCCGATACGCGGCACGCCGCGTCCCTACTACCGGTCAATCATCATCGTATGCGCAAGTCCCGCTTCTCGGCTCAATCGTAGGGACATGCCTTTGGCATGTGGGCCGATTTTCTCGCCATTACGGCTTTAACATGCCAAAGGCATATCCCTACATTCGAGGGGAATTTACAGGCTCGCGATATTATAGGCGTAATCGATTAGCATAATGTCAATGATTGACCAATAGTAGGGACGCGGCGTGCCGCGTATGATTACCCCCCGATTTAACAGTGCCAGATCCAAGCCCTCGCATACCATACGCGGCACGCCGCGTCCCTACTACCTCGCGCAAGCGCAGGAGGCGCTGGCACGCACGGCCCAAACGGTCAACGGCAATCCAATGAGGGTGTGACAGCTTATCCATGATGGACAAAAGGGAGGTGTGTCTGCGACACACCTCCCTTTCTTCTTATGATATTACGATAATTGGATCCGGCTTGCGGGCTATGGCATCAGTCGTGCACGGGGCGTATCTGGATGCCGCCGGCGCGGCTCCAGCTGCCCACCTTGTGCTCCCGCGAGTTGATGCGCAGGGCCGAAGCGCCCGTGAGGTCGGGATTGCCGTTGCCGTAGAAGGCCTCGGCGTCGCCGCACCAGTAGTAGCCGTCGGTCTGCGTGCCGCGGGGGAGCCCCTTGTAGGTCATGAACCCGGAAGCTTTCAGGAAGATGGTGTTGCCGTTGGGACCCTTGACGGTGTAGCCCGAGCCGTTCCACGTCCATTCGCAGCGGTCGACGAGTTCCTGCATCTCGGCCTTGGTGGGGAGGCGCCATCCGTCGCCCCAGTTGAACTTGGCGGCGTCATACTCGTCGGTGTTGGAAATCTGGTCAACGATCTGTTTCACCTTGGGTTCGGGCCACTTGTTCTTCCACTCGTTTTCGGGAATCTCGAGGAACTTGTAGTTGTAGGTGTGCGAGTAGTATTTCTCAACCAGCTCGCCCCAGCAGATGAAGTCGCCGTCGGAGTTCGCTCCCATCGCCCCGAGGTTGTAGGGGGCCCACTTCACCGAGAGGCCGAGGTCGACCATCTCGGAGGCCGAGGGAACGTTCATCGAGCCGCCTACCTCTGGAGCCTTCGGGCCGTAGACGGCGCGGATCGAGAAGCCCACGTCGGGATAGTCGACGCTGTTCTCGCCGCAGTCGCGCGTTGTGGCGGTGAAGTTGGCGCGGAAGTTGCGGGTGTCAGCGGTGATGTCGGCGGTGGTGGATTCGTTTGAGCTCCAGAAGAAGCAGGTGGTGCCGTCGTGGGTCAGGCTGGTGCCGACGATGTTGCCCGCCGCGGGGAGGAAGATGGTGTTGCCGTTGACCTTCGAGGTACCCATCGCCCCAGTCACGCCGTTGACCGAGGTCCACGTCCAGGAGCAGTTCTGTATCAGCTCCATCCACTCGGCCTGCGAGGGCATGCGCCACTGGTCGCCCCACTTCATGTGGGCCACGTCGTAGCAGGTGCCCGAGATGTCGGCGCCGAGTTTTAGGAACTTCTCCCACTCGTCGTTGTCCCAGTCGTTGTAGTCCCAGTACATCCATTTGTAGGTATCCTCGGTGTAGGATTCCTTTGTCTCGATCTCGCCGTAGGCATAGTAGCCGCCGTATTCCTCGGGAGCGGTCGCGCCGACGTTGTAGGTAGCCCAGGGCACTGAGAGGCCGAGGTCGACGATTTTCTTGTCGGTGGGATCCACGGGCGACTCCCCCTGGTTCTCGAAAGTAATCTTGCTCACATCGGCCACCCTCTTCACCTCGGTGTCGCCGTTGGTATAGTGGATTCGCATGAGTTTCTCCTGCGCGCCGGCGCCGAGGGTGCCGAGGGCGAGGAGCGAAAGCAGTGTAAGGTTCTTCATATGGGGTCAGAGAGAGATTTTTGTTACGAAATTGTTGATTTTCACGATGTAGACGCCGCCGGGGAGTTCCGAGCGGCCGATGGTGTGGCTCCCCTCGCTCTTTGTGGAGGATACGAGCGCGCCAGCGATGTTGTAAAGCTCGACGAGGCTGCCGGCGGGAATACCGTCGAACGTCACCAGGCCGCCGCTCACCGTAACGGAGATACCTCCGGCAACCGCCCCGGCGCTTCCGACACCCGACTTCCCGAGGAAGTCGATCGAGGCCACATCGTCAAGCTCGAAAGCCACGGCCTCCTCGTTGGGGCATCCGATCGTCAGCGTGCCGCCAAGGAACGACACCTCGGGCTGCTTGTCGAGATGGAACACCGACTCGTCGCCGCTCACGTGGATGACGCGCAGCGACACCTGCGCGCGACCGCCCAGGGCAGCCGCTGCCAGCAATGTCAGGAGTAGAATTAATTTCCTCATCTGATTAATGTGAGTTAGAAATATATTTAGTGAAATTTGCTTAACATTTCTCAGACTATGCCTGGCCAATGCATAAACAAACAAAACATATGCAAATATAAGCTAAAACAACCGCATATCACTACTGTCCACTAAAAATGGACGGGGTTAAAAATTAAATAAATTCGGTT
>CAJTRT010000026.1 GCA_910579105.1 uncultured Muribaculaceae bacterium
GGCTTGGCGGTAGATGCCGCTTAGCCTATGAATAATTTTTTAACGAACTATTGAACTTATCAATCAATCATTCAATGCTTGTGCGGGCGTCTTTACGCCCGTTGAGGGTTTACTTATCCAAGCGCCCTCGTAACTGTTTGACCATTATTTTAGACAAACAATGTACCAATTATCACATAAATTCTAATCTACGCAAACAAAATAAATGTAATTTCCGATAATCAATCGATAATTCAATCTCCAATATTCAATATCTAATCAATCAATATGCAATCTTGTCTGTTTTCGCCGCCCATTTCTCGAAAGCCCGTATGGTCGCCTCGTTTTCCAGGCGGATACATGGCAGGGAACGTTGTCCGCGGGGCTTCTCCAGCTCCTTGTAGATGAAGTCGTCGGAGAAGTTGATGGCGGCGGCATCCTCCTTGGTGTTGCCGAAGAATATCCGGCTCACGCCTGCCCAGTAAAGGGCGGAGAGGCACATCGGGCACGGCTCGCACGAACTGTAAACCGTGCATCCCGCGAGAGAGAATGTGGCGAGCGAGGAGCACGCGTCGCGTATGGCGTTGACCTCGGCATGGGCCGTGGGGTCGTTGGCGAGTGTGACGGAGTTCGCGCCTGTGGCGACAATCCTGCCGTCTCTGTCCACAATCACGGCACCGAAGGGACCTCCGCCGCGGTCGATGTTCTCTTCCGCGATTTCGGCCGCCATCTCCATAAACCGCCTGTCCTGTTCTGTGACGGGGTAAGATTTTTCTTTCACGGTTGTCATAGTTCTGAAAACTCTATGCGTATGCCGCTTTTTCAGAGGGCGGATGCAAAGGTAAGGATATTTTCGTTGCGAAAAACGCATAATATGCAAAAAAATATCCAATTGTCGCCATAATGGCGACAAACCGCTTTGCTCCTTCCTGGTTTCTCAGCCGGGCGCCGGCCTGTCGGAATCGTCCGCGGCTTTGCTCGGCTGAAAGATCCTGATTTCAATGGGGCAGCGGTCAGCTTCGCTAAGCTGACACGCAAAATTACGCATTTTCTGTAATTACTTTTCTTAAAAGTTATTAATTCCAAACCGTTTCCAGCTCTTTATGCTGTAAAACATATTTTTCGCGGGAACAACTTGTCTTTGTGGAAACTACTTGTCGACAATCATTGTCAGAACGCCCGACGTGTCGTAGCAAACCTGGTCGAAAACCGGGTCGGCGATGTCGAGGCGGTAGCCCATGCGGTCGCGGTGGACGGCCGAGACGCTTTCCGAGAAGCCGTTATGGTCAAGCAGCTGGTATAGCTTGCCCGGCACGACTGCCTTGAGGAGGATGGGGGAGAGGCAGTAGCCGTCCGGCGCCTCTACGGCCACGACGTTTCCCTTCCCGTTGAAGCCGAGGTCTATGCCGTTGGCCAGGCGCACGTCGTATTCATCGGAAGCGAATTCCTTGTCGATTCTGACAATGGCGTGGCCGTCGCAGTGGCGTTCGAGAAACTTGCGGGCTTTCGACGGTATGTCGCCGTAGGCCACCGAGCCTGACACCACCGGCCCTATGCCGGTGAAGCCGGCCGGAGTTTCCGGTGTGGCTGTGGCCGCGGCTGGGGGCGCCGTCTCGTTGGGCACGGCGGTCGCGGCCATCGCGGCAATGAGTATGGCGCCTGTTCCGAGAAGCGCGCGCAGGCGCTCTGACGCCAGCCTTGCCCCTCTTCTGCCGATTGTGAGCGCTGCCGATCTCATAGTGCTGCTGATACGTCGTAATGCCTTCATAGCTTTTCTCCGTTTTAGTTTTTTCTACATTATCAACGAACAGGGCGCTATGTTGGTTCGGGCGCGTTGAAATGAAATTGTAACATTGACGGAGGGGCTGCGCGCGCTATCGGAGGCCGTCGGGATACTCGCGCAGGTACAGCTCGCAGTTAGCCGCGAGTTCGTCGTACCATTCCTTGCCGAACCGTTCGGTCAGCGGCCCTTCGAGGAACTGGTAGAGGCGTATCCCTTTCTGCCGGCCGAGTTTCCTGGCCGGTTCGCAGATTTTCCAGCTGTGGTAGTTGACGGCGGTGAAGGTCGGGAATTCCTTCAGGCGCAGCGGGTAGAGGGCGCAGGACGCGGGCTTGCGGAAGCTGCCGTCGGTGCGCCCCTCGCGGTAGGCTTTTTCAATGGCGCAGAGGCATACGCCCCCTTTCCCGTAGCAGGAGAAGGCGCAGTTGCGGCCGTCGAGGATCGTTGTCACCAGGTCGCCGTCGGGGTCGCGGTATGCCACGCCGTTCTCCCTTACCTCCCGGACGGCTCGGGGGAGCATGTCGGGTTCTATCACGGGGATGAGGCGCTCTATGGCTTCGGCCTCGGCCTCCGTGACCGGCGCTCCGGCGTCGCCTTCTATGCAGCACGCTCCGAGGCATTCGTCGAGGTCGCAGCAGAAAAATTGTTCGGCGAGGTCGAGGCTCACCAGTGTGTCCTTTATCTGGAACATATTCGTCGTTGTTGCTTTGATTGAATAATGGAAGCCGCGTCTTCCTCAGGTTCCCGAGTATAGCACGCCGCTCCCTATCAGGCGGTCGTGGCGCTCGCCCGGCGCCCGGTAGTACACCAGCACCAGGTACTCGTTGACGGTCTGGTAGAAGTTCCCCTCTATGTCGGACACCGGCGGGTCGGCGAGATACTGGTAGTTATAGGCGCCCTGTTTCAGCATCATTGTCTTTTCGTATCGGCCGGTCGACGGGTTGTAGTCCATCCGCGAGGCGCTGTCGAAGGCGCGGTGCGTGAAGTCGCCGTCGAGATAGACCTCCGCGTCGGGAATCAGCGACAGGTCGAGCGAGAAATGCACCGGAACGTAGTCGGCCTCGGTGTCGGAACTGGTCGAGTTGTATTCCCTGACGAAGAACCTGCCGTGCTGCGTGCGGTCGAAGCGGTAAGGTCCCGCGAGCCGGGGACGATCGGTGGCGAGCCATATGTTGTAGTAGGGTTCCTCGAACGTGATCATGTCGACACCCATCCCCGGATAGCTCGTCGACACCGCCTCCATGCGCCGGTATTCGTTCCCGGCGGGGAATATGAGCCGCGGCATGTGCTCGTAGCTGAGCGTCGTGCCGTTGACGCGGGTCGGATGCCGGAAGGTGACCGTGTTGTCGTTGCGGCCGTTTTGTATGATTCGCAGTGTGAGGTCGTTATACGGGTCGCGTACGGGATATTTGCGGAGGTCTACGTTCACGGCTACCTGCTGGTGCGAGGCGTTATAGTCGATGTCGGTGCGCGAGCTCACGCTCCCGCCCACGCCGACGGCTCCCTCGGAAACCATGAACCGGGCCTGGAGCAGAACCTCCTCAGGCTCGTTTTCAGGATATACCCTCAGAAGATAGTTGCCGGATAGACGGAAGCTGAACGCCTCGTTGGGCAGCGATATAGTGTAATGGACGTAATGCGTGATTGTGCCGCGCGAGAATGCGTAATCCTCCACGTCGGCATAGTTGAACCCGTCGAACACCTCGGAGTCCGCGAGGTCCGAGAGCCTCCAGTTCGCGTCGCAGTGATATATGGAATAGCGCAGATATTCCCGCTCGTCGCCCATGCCGTCGAAGCCTATGACCAGCCTGTCGTCGAGGCCGTCCACAAGGATCGCGGGAGCCAGGCGGTTCCCCTCCGTCTCTATGGTCAGCGTGCGGTAGTCGGGCGAGAAAATGGCCGTGCGCGTGTCGTCGGGAGAATAGCCGGCGGCAGCCGAACTGAGAGGCAGGGCGGCTGCTGCCGCCACCACCGCCACCGCGCGCGCCGCGGCTATGATGTGGTTGTCTACCATATGATAGGTTCCTTGCCGTTGGCGGCGAGGTAGGCGTTAGCTTTTGAAAAATGGCTGTTGCCGAAGAAGCCTCTGTGGGCAGACAGCGGGGAGGGGTGGGGCGACGTGAGCACGAGGTGCCTCCGCTGGTCGATCAGCCTTGCCTTGGATATGGCGTAACTTCCCCACAGAAGGAACACGAGGTTGTCGCGCCTGGCCGACAGGGTCTCGATTACCGCATCGGTGAAAGTCTCCCATCCCTGGCGCTGGTGCGAACCGGCGGCGTGGCACCGAACCGTCAGTGTGGCGTTGAGGAGGAACACCCCCTGCGCCGCCCACCGGCCGAGGTCGCCGTCGACGGGTATCGGGGCGCCGGTGTCGCTGCCAACCTCCTGGAATATGTTGCGGAGCGACGGCGGGAAGGGCACCCCGGGAGCCACGGAGAAGCAGAGGCCGTTGGCCTGACCCGGCCCGTGGTAGGGGTCCTGCCCCAGGAGCACTACTTTCACCTTGTCGAACGGGCACGCGTCGAACGCCGCGAAAATCTTCCCCGCTGGCGGAAATACCGCCGTGGTGGCGTACTCGCGCCTGACGAACTCGGTCAGCTGCCTGAAATACGGCTTCTCCCATTCGGCGGCGAGCGCCTCCTTCCACGTCTCTTCAATCCTTACATCCATTTTTTCTTACCTCCATATTATTTTATTGTATGTTGATAAATGTTGGCACGAACTGGATTCCGAGTATGGATGCGATTCGGAAGAAACTGGACAATTGTATGTCGGCTTTGCCGTTTTCAACCCTGGCTATATAGCTCTGTTCGCGGCCAAGTTTTTCCGCGACTTGTTTCTGTGTGAGTTTTAGCTCTTTTCTGCGGTCTCTAAGCATATTGCCGTAAAACCATGCGAGCGATTCCTCGTTGAAACTTTCTCGGGATGGAGTTCCACACTTTCCGTATTTCTCGTCTAACCGGTCGTTGAAGGTTGTAAGGTTCTCTAATTTCTTGGGATTTAAATATGTCATGACTGTAAATCTGTTAATATCTGTAAGGCTTTTTGAATATGTTTGTTGTAGTCTTTTGTGGATTTCTTCAGAAACCCGTTTAGAAGGATTATTTGCGTGGCTTCAATGAAATTTGAATTATCCGCAGCAAAAAGAATTGTGCGGTATTCATTTGTGCCGATAGAGACTCTCATTTCATAAAGATCTGTGTTAGTGAGATGTTTTATGAATTTTGTGGAAATGTTATAAACTGTGGCTATAACGTTTATGACATAGTCGAATTTTGTTTGCGCTTTTTGTGGAAGGCTATGATAAAAATCATCGAATGTAGGTGTCGATATGATTTCTCGTATCTCTACTGTCCTTTTTTTGTCGGAATCCATGCCGCAAAGATAATCAATTAGTCATATTGTTGCAAATCGCGATGGCTTTTTTTCAGTGTTTGTCGCGGTTGCGACTATGCAAAAATGGGTGTTGTGCGTAGCAATGATAAGTATGTGAAACACAAGGCGCTGTGTCTGCATTTGACACAACGCCTTGTTTTTCCGTCGGATTGGCATCGTTGCCAGCCCGGCTATGTCGATGGGGTGATTAGTCCTCTACGATGGTGACGCAGCGGTCGAGGGTGAGGCACTTGTCACCGAGGTCGACGCGGTTGCCGTTGTTGGTAGTGGTGGTGAACTGGTTCTCGCTGACACCGTAGCGCACGAGCTGCTTGGCGACGGTGTTGGCGCGGTTCTCGCGGAGGCGCTTGTTGACGGCGTCGGTGCCGGTGTAGTTGTCGGCCCAGCCGGTAACGGTGTACTTCTTGTTGGTGTCGCCCTTCATGACGTTGGCAACCGACTGGATAACCTTGCGGTCAACCGAGGTCAGACGGTAGGAACCGATGGGGTAGTAGATGGTGGCCAGGGGAGCGGCGGGAACCTTCTCCACGACTTTTTCCACGGGGCGGTTCAGGCAGGCCTTGAGCTGGGCTTCGAGGTCGGCGATGCGGGCGTCGGCGGCCTGGAGGCGTGCGCGGTATTCGTCGCAGTTCTCAGCAGGGGGGCATACGGGCACGATGGGAGCGGTCCAGTCAACCTTGCCGAGCTTGATGGTGGCGGTAAGGAGGGCGGAAGCGTAGATCGCGGTGCCGTTGTCGCCGTCGAGGTGGTTGTCGAGGGCGGTAGCGCGGAGGTCAAGGCCGAGGGCGAAGCGCTTGCTGATGTTGAACTCCTGGGTCAGGCCGGCGCGCATGGCGATCACGCGGTCGTCGCCGCGCTTCCATTTGTTCTCGGCGTTCTTAACGAAGTCCCAGTAGAGACCGGCTCCAGCATAGATATAGGCGTTGTAGACGCGCTTGGGGTTGTAGCCGCACCACCAGTGCGAGAGGTTCAGCATAACGTCGAAAGTGGCGCCGAAGTAGTTGACCTTGGTCTTGTAGTAGTCGTCCTTGACCATGTTGGCCTCGGGCAGAACGCCGTAGGGGAAGTTCTTCTGGCCCTCTACGGTCAGGCCTTTGAGCGACATGAAGTCACCGCCAATGCGGGCACCCAGCAGGGGGGAGAACCATTTGCCGAGTTCGAGAGACGCGGTGGGGGCGAAGCGGTCGCCGAATTTGCGCTCTTTGTCGTAGCTTGTGAAACCTACGCCGGCACCACCTTCAAGCTGGATGAACCAGTTGTCCTTGAAACGGTTGAAAGTGTAGCCCTGGGCGGGGTCTTCCACGTAGGTAACCTCCTGAGCATTCTGGGCGGAAGCGCTGATGGCGACCATAGCGCAACCGAATGCTAAAAATAAACTCTTCTTCATAGAAAATCTGTAAAAAAAGTAGTGATGATTAATTGTTCGTGGTTGAGTGTCGAGAGAGGTCGTATGTTGTTGAATCTCAAAGCGCCGCGCACCTTTGGCTATGTGCCGCCCGCTTCGTCGCGCTCCCGCTTCGAAGCCTATGCCTGAAATTTTTCGCTAAGTTAAGCATATTTTTTCAAATATTTCACATCTCAGTTCATATTTTTAACGCCGTCACTCTCGATTTTGTTTACAATAATCCTGCGATATGGGGGATATTGCGTTGTGATTTATGTTAAAATGGCGGAGAATGGTCTGCTTGTGCCACAGACGGCGACTGTTCGCCCGGCGGTCGGGCGCCCACGCTTGTAGGGACGCACGGTTCGCGCGTCCGCCAGCACCGTCAGATGATACGGACATAATCAAGGGACGCACGAGCCGTGCGTCCCTACGTTTTGGCTGTCACAACCACCTTGTTGTGATATGTGGGTAGATGCTTTATAAAAGCGGCGTCTGACGGTGCTTAAACGCGGCCGAGGAACCGGAGCACCTGCTCCAGGATGTTCTGGGCGGTGAAGCCGAATTTCTCATCGAGAACCTTGTAGGGCGCCGAGGCACCGAAATGGTCGAGGCCGAAGACTTTCCCGCGCGGGCCCACGATGCCCTGGAGCGTCGACGGGAGGCCGGCGGTGAGGCCGAACACGGGGGTGCCTTCGGGAATCACGCTGTCGCGGTATTCCTTGCTCTGTTCCTCGAACAGGCCGATGGAGGGCACGGAGACCACGCGGCAGGGCACTTCGCCCGCTTCGAGCTGGGCGGCCACCTCGCACAGCAGCGACACCTCGGAACCGTTGGCCACGAGCGTCACCTGGGGGTGGGGGGTATCCATCACCACATAGCCGCCCATGCGCGCGCCCTTGGCCTCCTCGAAGCGGTCGCCTGTGGCGGCGGGGAGGTCGGGTATGTTCTGGCGCGAGAGAATGAGGGCCGTGGGGGTCTCCTTGTTCTCCATGGCCATCTGCCAGCAGATAGAGGTCTCTATGGCGTCGGCCGGGCGCAGTACGAGCACCGAGGGCTTGCCGGAGAAGTTCCTGAGCTGTTCCATGAGGCGTATCTGCGCTTCCTGCTCGACCGGCTCGTGGGTCGGGCCGTCCTCGCCGACGCGGAAGGCGTCGTGGGTCCAGATGTATTTCACGGGCAGTTCCATCAGTGCGGCCATGCGCACGGCCGGCTTCATATAGTCGGAGAAGACGAAGAAGGTGCCGCACGCGCCAATCACGCCTCCATGGAGGGCGATGCCGTTCATTATGGCGGCCATGGTCAGCTCGGATACTCCGGCGTGGAGGAACGCACCAGAGAAGTCGCCGTTGGTGAATGGGTGGGTGTTCTTCAGGAAGGCGTCGGTCTTATCGGAGTTGGCCAGGTCGGCCGAGGCCACCACCATGTTGCCGACTTTCTTGGCCAGCTCGGCGAGCACGGCTCCTGACGCGGCGCGGGTGGCGCTTCCGGGCTTCTGCGCTATGGCGCGGTAGTCGATGTCGGGGAGTTTGCCGTTGAGGTAGTCGTCGAGTTCCTTGGCGAGCTCGGGGTTGGCTTTGGCCCACTCGGCCTCGGCGGCCTTGCGGTCGGCGCAGATCCGGCGCAGCTCCTCGTTGCGGTCGGCGTAGAGCTTCTCAACCTCGGCGGGTATCTTCCAGGGGTCGGCGGGATCCGCTCCGAGGTTGGCCAGGGTCTTGTCGAGGTCGGCGCCGGCAGCCGACAGGGGCTGGCCGTGGGTGGAGCACTGGCCCTCGTAGCAGGAGCCGTCGGCTTTCACGGCGCCGCGGCCCATGACGGTGTTGCCTATGATGATTGTCGGGCGTTTGTCCTCTTTCTGGGCGGCTTCGAGCGCGCCGGCGATGGCTACCGGGTCGGTGCCGTCGATTTCGATCACGTTCCAGTGCCATGCGCGGTATTTCATGGCCACGTCCTCGCGGTCAACAGCGTCGACGTAGGTCGAGAGCTGCACGCGGTTGCTGTCGTAGAACATGATCAGGTTGCTCAGGCCGAGGTAGCCGGCTATTCGTCCGGCTCCCTGCGAGATTTCCTCCTGTATGCCGCCGTCGGAGATGAAGGCGTAGGTCTTGTGGGATACGACGTCGCCGAACCTGGCCTGGAGGAAGCGCTCGGCGATCGCGCACCCTACGGCCATGGTGTGTCCCTGGCCAAGGGGGCCGGAAGTGTTCTCGACGCCGCGGGTGGGATCAAGCTCGGGGTGGCCCGGGCACGCGCTGCCCCACTGGCGGAGCTGTTTCAGCTCGTCGACGGTGTACTTCCCGGTAAGGGCGAGCACCGAGTAGAGCATCGGCGACATATGGCCGGGATCGAGGAAGAAACGGTCGCGGGCGAACCATGTGGGGTCGTCGGGGTCGGTCACCAGGAATTTCGAGTAGAGCACGTTGGCGAAGTCGGCTCCGCCCATCGCGCCGCCGGGGTGGCCCGACTTGGCTTTCTCAACCATCATGGCGGCGAGCACTCTGATTGTGTCGGCCGCCCGGTTCATAACGGGGATTTCCATATAGTTTTTAGTGTTGGTAAGAAGGCAGGATTTTGTATTGACGTATGCGGGCCGTCCGGGATGTCGGTCGGCTTCATCGGCAAAATTAAGTATAATCGGTGTAATTTAGGGTCAAAAATAGGCGAATTATAGGGTAATGATTGAACTGTGGCGCGGAAAGCGATGAAAAAACAGCGCGGATAGCGGTGGGTGCCGCTGTCCGCGCTGTTTTGTCGGCCGCTGTCGCGGCTATGGGTTTTGTTAGATAGCGTCGAGCACTTCCTCTGCCTCTTCGGTTGTCTTGATGTCGGTGTTTACGTTCTTGGAGCCGATCAGGGCATAGAAGAGGATGTAGGCGGCGCTGCCGAGCACCACGAAATAGCTGGTCATATAGGAGCCGGCGATGTCGGCGATCCAGCCCTGCAAGGCCACCATCACGGCGCAGCCGAACACCATCGTCATGAAGGCGCCGGAAGCGATGGAGGTGTATTTGCCGAGACCCTCGACCGCCATGTTGAAGATGCCGCCCCACATCACGGAGGTGCAGAGACCAACCAGGATGAAGCCCAGGATGCCGACAGGGACCTCGGTCCATACCACGGAGACGTTACCCCAGTCGATGCCCGGCATGTTGATGGTCCAGCTGGTGGGTGCCATCATGCCGAAGAGGATAAGGGCCAGGGTAGCGGTTGAAACAGTGGCGATCATGGCGCGCGACGATACCTTGCCGCCGATCGAGCCGCCGATTGTGCGGCCAACGAGCATCAACAGCCAGTAGATAGCCACGATCTGGCCCACAATGCCGGCCTCCATGCCCATGCCGGGAGTAGCGCCGGAGGGGTCGGCCGTGAGGTATTGGAGGATGTAGGTGGGGGTTCCGACCTCTACGCTCATATAAAGGAATATGGCGAGGATGCCGAGTTTGAAATGAGTGAAGGAGAACGCGCTGTGGGGGTCTTTGACCGCGGCCTTCTTGACCGCGGCTTTCTTGCCGACGTCGTTCGGTTCCTCGATTTTGCTGAACAGGATCACGATGAACGCCACTATGAATATGGCGCCGGCGATGAAGAGCGCGGGGGTGGCGTCGGCTACCTTGGCTTTCGCGGCGTCGCCGATCAGGGCGCCCATGAGGATGTAGACGGCCACGGCCGCGGCGCTGTTGAAGGCCCCGCCGATCTGCAGCAGCTTGTTACCCTCGTTGCCGCCACCGCCAAGGGTGTTGAGCATCGGGTTGACGACGGTGTTGAGCATGCACATGCAGAAGCCCGAGATGAAGGCGCCGGCGAGGTATACGGCGAAAGCGCTGCTCTGCATGCTTTCCCAGCCGCTCATCCACTGCACGAAAATGCCGATAACGCCCACGACAAGCGCCATGAGCGCTGTGGCCTTGTAGCCGAAACGTTTGATAAGCATGCCCGAAGGGATGCCCATTACCAGGTAGGCGATGAAGTTGCCGTAGTTGCCGATCTGGGCTTCGAAGTTAGAGGCTCCGAACTGGTTCTTCACAATCACCGCCATTGGCGAGCATAGGTTTGTGACGAACGCAATCATCGCGAACAGGGCCATCATGATTATGATGGCACCCCACTGTTTGTGCTGATTACTCATGATTAATCTAAGGAAATGTTGGTTTATTATTAGGTTTTTGAATTTGGCGTTACTGGAGCCGGCCGCTTTCGGCGGCGCGGCGCGTTTCATGATATTCGGGCATAAAGTTAGCGCTTTTTCGCGGAATAGCCGCGAAAAAGCGCTGACTTTTTTATTTTGGGCGGGTGCCGCTGATTATTCGGCAGTGCGGCGCGAGTTGTGTCAATAGGCTCTTTCGCCGAATATGGCGGAGCCTACGCGCACGATCGTGGCCCCTTCTTCCACCGCCAGGGGATAGTCGCCGCTCATGCCCATCGACACTTCGGTGAACCCGCGGAGGTCGGGGCATAGTTCAAGGGCGAGGTCGAAAAGGGAGCGGATGGCCCGGAAGTCGGCCCGGACGCGCTCCGCGTCGTCGGTGTTGGAGGCCATTCCCATGACGCCGCACAGGTGGGTGGCTTTCAGCGCCTCGAAGCGGCGCTCGCGGAAATACGTCTCGAACTCTTCGGGCGACAGGCCGGTCTTGGTCTCCTCGCAGGCGACGTGCACCTGCAAAAGTACCGGCTGGACGAATCCCTGCGCCACGGCCTCCCGGTCGATCGCGCCTAAGAGCCGCTCCGAGTCGACGCTCTCGATCAGCGACGGCCGCAGCCGCAGGAGCTGGCGCACCTTGTTGGTTTGCAGGTGGCCTATGAAGTGCCACCGCAACCCCTCGGTCTCGCCGGAGGGGAGCGCGGCCGCCTTGGCCTGCAGCTCCTGCACGCGGCTTTCGCCGAAAAGACGCTGCCCCGCGCCGTAAGCGTCAATGATCGCTTCTATGGGGTGGAATTTCGACACGGCTACCAGCTCCACTCCCTGCGGGAGGGTGGCTTTTATCTCGTCGATACGCCGTGCGATTTCAGTCTGCTCTGCCATCGGGGTGTGATTGTGGCGCTGTCCGGGCCTTTTATTCGGCTTTCGGCTCGGCGTTTTCGGGCTTTCCGCCAAGGTCAACCTTGTAGACATCCATATAGGGGGTCTCGGTGATCGACACTATGTCGAAGTCGGCCATCGTGCCCTTCATGCCATCCATGAAGTTGTCGTAAGCCCCTTTGAAGTCGCTCCCGGAAACGAGGATCTGCGACACCGACTTCTTTTCGGCGGCGGTCTTCTCGTCGATGGTGATGAAGGCCACCTTCACCAGATACCACTTGTCGGCGGTGTCGTCCCAGAATATCTCCGAGATCTTGGTGGATTTGGCGGAGCTGATGGTCAGCTCGCCCGAGACGAACGGGGTCAGCTCCTGCGTGATGCGCGCCACGGCCTCGGTGATCGACAGCGCGTCGACGAGGTACGGCTCGGTTACTTTCTTTATCGCCCCGTTTTCCATCGTCTTGTCGAAACGGGCCTTACATTCTATCCAGTTTGCCATAAGGGTATTTCTTGTTTGTTGGGTGTTTCGTGTTAATCCGCGGTTCTGTTGCGCGGTTGGGTTGAAAAGCGTAAATTCGCGGGTGTCCCCCCGAAAACGCGGGGCAAAATTACGAAATTATTCCGCAATAACCGCCACCGCGGGTCTACAATATTCGTCGTCAGACAGTACGCTATGAATGTCAGAACAAAAGGATTTTTCGCGCGTGTGTGGGACCTCTATGCCGGGGGCTTCCGCGAGATGACCGTCGGCCGCAAGCTATGGGCTTTGATTATCGTGAAGCTCGCGATAATGTTCCTGGTGTTCAAGCTGTTTTTCTTCCCCGACAAGCTGCGCGAGGAATATGACACCGACGCGGAGCGAGCTGCCGCCGTCCGCTCGTCGCTCACCGATCCCGCCCGCCGGTAAACCGCAACCAATAGGGCTGCGTCACGATGTAGGGACGTGCCTTCGGCACGTTGAATGAACCGTTGTCTGTCACAAGATAGCCGCTCGGCCACATGCCGAAGGCATGTCCCTACGTCGGCTGTGCGTTTGCCTTTTGCGTGGCTTATATATAATGGCGATTGACGACGATTCCTCTTTCTGTGTTATCCGAATTTGGAAATCTTGCGCAGCATAGGCTCGTTCAGCAGTTTGATCTGTCGGCCGTCGACCGTGATCAGTTTCTCCGACACGAAGCCCGAAAGGGTGCGAATGGCGTTGGAGGTGGTCATGTTAGAGAGGTTCGCCAGGTCCTCGCGCGCCATATATATGCGGAGCGTCATGTTGTCCTCCTCGAATCCGTAGTGGTCGCGGAGCACTATCAGCGCCTCCGCCAGTCGGCCGCGGATGTGCTTCTGCGTAAGGTTGACGATCTTGCGGTCCGAGCCGCCGAGATCGTGCGAGAGCTGCTGGATGAAGAACCACGCCAGCTTCACGTTGTTGTTTATCATCTCCTCGACGAGCTTCATAGGAATCGTCCCCACCACCGACGGCTCGATTGCCGCCGCCGACGAGTTGTAGACCTCGTTGGCGAAATAGGCGCGGTAGCCGAAATACTGTACCGGGCGTATGAGGCGCAGGATCTGCACCCGGCCCCCTATGCCGTCCTTGAACTTCTTGACCTTGCCCGAAAGCAGGCACCAGATGAACTCCGGCTCCTCCCCTTCGGCATAGATCATCTGGTTCTTCTTGTAGTTGTGGATCACGAAGGCGTCGATGATGCGGCGCTTCTCCTCGCTGTTGAGGATGGTCCAGATTTCAGAGAGATCTTCGCTGATTACCTTTTCAAGGGCGCTCTTTATCATAGAGGTGGGTGGTTGGCAGTTGTCGCCGCGGCCCGCCGGAACAACTTTCTCGCCCCTGCCGGTCGCGCAATTATGTTTTATAACACAAAGATACGACAAAATTTCCCCCGCCACCAAATTTTCTCCAAACTTTTTTCCTCGGGCATTTTACGGGATTTAATGAGATTCTGTACGTCCGGTATACTTAAATTGGCTGCTGTTACGTTTGTAAAGGAAATTAATGTATCTGCGGGGTTGCTTCAAGGTTGTGCCCCGGAGTTTCCAAGGTATAATTTAATTGGCAGACAAAGGAATGAAAATCAAAGGCGCGGGGGCCGCGGGAGGCTTCCGGGAGCCGTCGGCGGCGCTGGCGCTGATGCCGGTGGCGGTGTTGTTGTGTGCGATGGCGCTGCTTCTCGTTTTCGGGGGTGCCGGCGCGGTGCAGGATTACAGTCCGTGGCTGTTGCTGGGCTCGGGAGTGGTGGCGGCGGTCGCCGCGGTGGCCGTTTGCCGCTGTCCGCTGGCGAACCTGTGGGGAGGTCTACGCAGGAGCGGCAGCCAGATTGTCCCGTCGATACCGATTCTGCTGCTCATCGGCACGGTGTCGGCCACCTGGATGCTCAGCGGCGTTGTCCCTGTGCTGATAGATTGCGGGCTGAAGGTGCTGAATCCGGCGCTCTTCCTCTTCACGGCCTGCGCCATAAGCGCGGTGATTTCGGTGCTGACGGGGAGTTCCTGGACCACGATCGCCACCATCGGCGTGGCGCTGATGGGTATCGGCACGGTTATGGGGTATTCCGCCGGATGGGTCGCCGGGGCGATTATCTCCGGGGCGTATTTCGGCGACAAGCTGTCGCCGCTCTCCGACACCACGGTGCTCGCATCCTCTTCCTGCGGGGTCGAGCTGTTCCGCCATATCCGCTACATGATGCTCACCTCCGCCCCGGCCATGGCGCTCGCCCTGGGCGTCTTCGCGGTTGTCGGTCTGGTCGGCGACTACGGGGCCGCGGAAAGCAGGGGGGAACTCGCGGCGGGGCTTGCCGACACGTTCAACCTCACTCCCTGGCTTATGGCGGTGCCCCTCGCGACCGGGCTTATGATCGCTTTCCGGGTAAACTCATATCTCACGCTCGCCGCCAGTTCGCTGTTGGGGCTTACGGCGATGTTCGTGTTCCAGCCGCAGGTTGTGGAGGCGCTGGATGGAGGCTCCGCGCTGACAGCCATAAAGGTGCTCGCGACATCCACACAGCTTGCCACCGGATCCGAACTGCTTGATTCCCTTGTCGCAACCGGGGGGATGGAGGGGATGCTGCCGACGGTGCTTCTCGTGACATGCGCCATGGTGTTCGGGGGCGTGATGATCGGCAGCGGCATGCTGCGCTCGATAACCGGGGCGCTCACCAAGCGCATAAAGACATCCCGTTCCACCGTGGCCGCGACCGTGGCCAGCGGTTTGGCGCTGAACGCCTACACCGGAGACCAATACCTATCGATTATCCTTTCCTCCAATATGTTCCGCCCGATGTACGAGAGCAACGGCCTGGAGCGCCGCCTGCTGAGCCGCACCGTGGAGGACGCAGTGTCGGTCACCTCTGTGCTGATTCCATGGAACTCCTGCGGCCTCACCCAGGCCACCGTGCTCGGGGTGGCCACGCTGACGTATCTGCCTTACTGCGTGTTCAATATCGTCAGCCCCCTTATGTCGCTCGCGATGGCCTGGGCCGGGATACGCATACGCCGGGTGGTGCCGGGGCGTGCCTGAGTTTCCGTTTCCCCGTTTGCGGGGAAATGACTACCTTTGCGGAAAGAATCAAGCCTTATGGCCAACCTGCCGACCGTACACCCCGAGTTTGCGGAGGTGCTTCTGCCACTTCCGCTTCATGCGACCTTCACCTACCGCATACCCGACGAATACCGGGGCAGGGTGGGGGCGGGTTTCCGCGTGGTGGTGCCGTTCGGCACGAGCAAGTTCTACACCGGCATAGTTGTCGGTTTCCCAACTTCCGCCCCTGAGGGATTCGATTTAAAGGAAATCGCCGTGGTGCCTGATGCCGTGCCGGTGACGCGCCACCCCCAGTTGAAGTTCTGGCAGTGGCTGGCCGACTACTATCTCTGCGCTCCCGGCGAGGTATACAAGGCGGCGGTTCCCGCCGGACTGAAAATCGAGAGCGAGACATTCGTCGAGGTAAACCCCGACTACGACATATCGGAAATGCCCCTGGCTGACGACCGCGAGGCGGCCATCTACCAGCTCCTCGACCACGAGGGGCATATGCGCGCGGGGCAGATGGTCCGCGAGCTGAAAGAGTTCAAGGGGGTGCCGGCGGCTGTGAACCGTATGATAAGCCGAGGCGTGCTGATTATCGCTGAAAAGCTCGTCGAGCGTTATCGCACGCTGCGTGTCAGCCACGTCCGCGTGGCAGGGGGACGCGACGGTCTTTCCGCGGCTTTCGCCGCCGTGAAAGGTGCGCCAAAGCAGGAGGCTCTCTTGCTCGCTTTGGTCGAACTTTCAGGCATACAGCGCCAAGCCATTCCATCTGAGGTTTCCAAGGCTGCACTCCGTGAACGTTCCGGCGTAAGTGAATCGGTTCTGAAATCGGTCGAGAATAAAGGTGTCATCGATGTTTATCAGAAAGAGGTGAACCGCTTCCGCTTCGACGGCAAAGCCTCCGGCCAGCTCCCGCGGCTGTCGGAGGCGCAGGCCGAGGCGCTTGACGCGATCCACCGCTCCTGGCTCGAGAAGGAGGTGACGCTCCTGCGGGGGGTCACATCATCGGGCAAGACCGAAATCTACATCCACATAATAAACTTCGTGCTAAACCAGGGGAAGCAGGCGCTTTACCTGGTGCCGGAAATCGCCCTGACAACACAGCTGACGCGCCGCTTGCAGGAGGTTTTCGGCGAGAGAGTCGTAATATACCATTCAAAGTTTTCCGACAACGAGCGGGTCGACATATGGAAGAAGCTGCTCCGTTCCTCGGAGCCGTGCGTCGTGATCGGCGCGCGGTCGTCGGTGTTCCTGCCGTTTGCCAAGCTCGGAGCGGTGATTGTCGACGAGGAGCACGAGTCGAGTTTCAAGCAGTACGAGCCGGCCCCGCGCTACAACGCCCGCGATGCCGCCATGGTGCTCGCCCGCATGCATGGCGCGCGGACGCTCCTCGGCACCGCCACCCCGTCGGTCGAGACTTATTGGAAGGCACTTGGCGGCAAGTTCGGCCTGGTGGAACTTACATCGCGCTACGGCGACGTCAGCCTTCCGCGCATAGAGGTGGTCGACATGCTCGAGGCCCGCAAGGCGAAAGCCACCCGCGGCGCTCTGGGCCTGCGCACCATCAAACTGATCCGCGAGAGCATCTCCCGCGGAAGCCAGGCTATTATATTCCAAAACCGCCGCGGCTACGCCCCCGTGGCGCGCTGCAAGCAGTGCGCCTGGACGCCGCGTTGCTCGGCCTGCGACGTGGCGCTCACTTACCACCAGGCCATCCGCCAGCTCCAATGCCACTATTGCGGCGCGCTCTACCCGCTGCCCAAGGTGTGCCCGCAGTGCAAGGAACCGGCCATCGAGGTGCTCGGCTACGGCACGGAGCGCGTCGAGGAGGAGCTTGCCGAGGTGTTCCCCGAAGCTAAGACGCTCCGCATGGATCTCGATTCCACCCGCAACAAGGATTCATACGAGAAAATAATCGACGACTTCTCGCGGCGGAAGGCGTCGCTGCTTGTCGGCACGCAGATGGTCTCCAAGGGGCTCGACTTCGAGGGGGTGGAGACAGTTGCCGTCGTCAGCGCCGACACATTGATAAACTTCCCCGACTTCCGCGCCGCCGAGCGGGCGTTCAACATGCTGGAACAGGTGTCGGGGCGTGCGGGACGTCGCGAGGGGACCCCGGGACGCGTCGTTATCCAGACCTCCCAGCCCGGCCATCCCGTGCTCGGCTTCGTCAAAGCCCACGACTACGAGGGGTTCTACAACTACGAGATCGAGGAGCGCCGCCGATATTTCTATCCACCCTTCTCCCGCGTGGTCAACATATACCTGAAACACCGCGACCAGGCGGCTCTCCGCGGCATCGCCCAGCGCTATGCCGACTACCTGCGCCAACTCCTCGGCAACCGCGTCTACGGCCCGAAAGTGCCCACTGTGGGACGCGTCCAGAACCTCTACATCCGCAACATCATGCTCAAAATCGAGCCTGACGCCTCCATGGCCAAAGTCAAGGAGCTGCTCCGCGACACCTACATCCGCCTCCACTCCCTCCCCGACATGAAAACCACCGTCGTCTACTACGACGTCGACCCCCAGTAATCCCCCTTAGCACTGCGGGGGTCAGTGGCGCGAGAGGGAGGCGATGCGCAGCAGGTAGGCGCGGCGCAGGGAGTTGTATTCCAGCAGGGCTTCGCGGAAGAAGTTGACCTCGCGCAGGTAGTCGAGCAGGGAAAGCTCGCCGCCGTCGAAGGCGCGGCGCAGCAGGCGCAGGTTGTCGGCGTTCTCCACCGCCGGTCCCATGTCGCGCATCTGTGCCGCGAGCGATTCGGCGGCGATGTAGTCGGCTTTCAGCTCGGTCACGAGGTCGTTTTCGAGCTGTTTGGCTGAGTTCGCGGCGGCGAGCACCCTGGCCTGCGACGCTTCGATAGTATGGCGCCGCGAGTAGACCGGCAACCCTATGCCGACAGAGAAGCCGTTGAAGTGCGTGCCGTCCTCGAAAGCGTGGCGGTAGCCGAGTGCGAACGATGGGTAGCGCCCGGCGCGTGTCACCGACGCTTCGGCTTCGGCGAGCTTACCCTGTGCGGCGATAATTTCCGCGTGGGAGCAGGTCATGGCCTCTTGCAGGTACTCGTCGTATGGCTCGAGTTTCCAGAGAGGATACTCCGCGAAAGAGTCCGGCGCCGGGCGTTCCTCCTCAGGCACGGCGTTGAAAGTCTCGGTAATCAGGCGCTGCCGCTCGGCTTCTGCGGCGCTGACCGCCGCTTTCGCGCGGGCCGCCTCCACCATCAGTTTGTTCAGGTCGAGAATAGTGGCTTCCCCTTTATCCCAGGCGGTCCGGTACCTGGCGAGCAGTTCGTCCATCGAGACTGATATTTCGCGGAGCGCGGCGGTCTCCTTGGTCGCGGAAATTATTTCTATAAGGTCTCGGCGAACCTCGTAGCGTGCTTCATATAGCTGTTCCTTGAATATGGCCCCGTTGAGTTCGGCTATTGCGTCGGCCGCGTGCCGGCGAGCCTTGTAAGCGCCCGGCCAGTCGAAACTCTGTGTCAGTCCGACGCTCCAGCGGTTTTTGCCACCCCCCTGGGGGAACAACATCTCCCCTTCAGCTTCCGGATCGGCCAGCATGTTTTCAGCCCTGGCTTCCGAGACCTCGGCCGCGAGCCGTCCCGATTCGGAGCGCAGCCCGTGGTTGTATTTCACAACCAGGTTGACGATGGATTCGAAATCGGCGGCGGTGGCGGCGGTGGCAGATATCGCGGCCGCGGCGAATATGGCAACTGGAATCAGAAATTTCATTTCTTTTCAGAACTATTGGTTGGTTTCTTTCGGGCTATCATCCGGTAAAGCACCGGAACAACGAAGATGTTTAACGAAGTCGAGGAGATCAGGCCGCCTAATATCACCACTGCCAGCGGGCTCTGGATCTCATTGCCCGGAACCTGCGAGCGCAGCGCCAGCGGGATGAGCGCCAGGGCCGAGGTGAGCGCCGTCATTATGATCGGTGTCAGTCGGTCGGCCGACCCTGCCGCTATCCGGCGGTCGAGGCCGACGCCTTCCGCCTCGAGCCTGTTGTAGTTTGAGATAAGCAGCATGCCGTTGCGCGTCGCTATGCCGAGCAGCGATATGAATCCTATAATCGCCGGAATGTTCAGCTCGCCGCCGGTAATCACGAGAATCAGCACCCCGCCGATCATCGCCAGGGGCATGTTGACCAGGATCACCATCGATTCCTTGAAGTCGCGGAACTCGCCGTAGAGCAGCAGGAAGATAACCAGCAGGGCGAGGATGGAGGTCAGGCCGAGCGTGCGCGACGCCGCGGACTCGCTCTCGAACTGTCCGCCGTAGGTGATGAAGTAACCCTCGGGCATCTCCACTTCCGCGGCCACTCTCTCGGAAAGCTCGTTGACGGCTCCGCGGAGGTCGCGGCCCTCGACGTTGGCCGACACCACGAGCCTGCGGCTGACATTCTCGCGGTTGATGGTGTTGGGCCCCGACGCGCTGCGGATGTCTGCCACATACGACAGCGGGATCTTTCCCTCGTTGGAGTCGATCATCATCGACGCTATGCGGTCGCGCGAGGCGCGGGAGGCGTCGTCGAATTTCACCGTCACGTCGTAGGGGAGCCCCTCTTCGTAGACTTGCGAGACGGCTTCGCCGGCCAGCGCCACGTTGATGAAGCGGGTGAACTCGCTCATCGTGATTCCGTAGCGGGCGAGCATCGCGCGGCGCGGCGCGATGTCGAGCTGCGGGCGCTCGGTCTGCTGCTCGATGTTCACGTCGGTCATTCCCGGAATCTCCTTGGCGATATCCCGCACGCGGCGCCCGACGGCGTAGAGGCTGTTAAGGTCGTCGCCGAAGATCTTGACGGCGATTTGAGCCTCGGTGCCTGACAGCATGGCGTCCATGCGGTGTGAGATCGGCTGGCCGATTTCGACCATCACTCCCGGAATCTCAGTCAGGCGCGAGCGGATGTCGCGCACCATGGCTCCCCGCAGGCGGTCTTTCAGCTCGTATGGAACCTCCATCTCCGAGGAGTTCACCCCTTGCGAGTGCTCGTCGAGTTCGGCGCGGCCGGTTTTGCGGGCCACGGTGCGCACCTCGGGCACTTCCAACAGTATCTCTTCGGCGAGCCGCCCTATGCGGTCGCTCTCTTCCAGAGAGATTCCCGGCAGTGCTGCGAGATTGATCGTCATGGAGCCTTCGTTGAAAGGCGGTAGGAATCCGCGGCCGAGGGTGAAGAAGAGGCCGAGCGAGACGAGGAACAGCGCTCCTGTCGATGCCAGCACCACGCGCCCGTGGGCGAGGCACCAGTTAAGGCCATTGACGTAATGCTTTTTGAGCCAGGCGGTGAGGCGCGGCTCCTTGTCAAGGCTTCCGAGCGCTCTGTCGGAGCAGAGCAGATAGGAGCAGAGCACCGGGGTCAGTGTGAGGGCGACTATCGTCGACGCTGCCAGTGCCACTATGAACGATACCCCTAACGGAATCAGCATGCGCCCTTCCATGCCGTGAAGGAAGAACAGGGGCATGAAGCTCGCGACTATGATCAGCGACGAGTTGAATATGGGCATGCGCACCTCCTTGGAGGCCTCGAACACCACTTTGACCGTTGGCTGGCGTTCGCCCGCGGGCAAAGCGCGGTTGGCCCGCAGCCGTTTGTACACATTCTCTACATCCACTATCGCGTCATCCACCAGCGAGCCTATCGCGATGGCGATGCCGCCGAGGCTCATGGTGTTGATGCTCACGCCCATAAGGTGCAGTATGATCACTGCCACGAGAATCGACATAGGGAGCGCCACCAGCGAGATCAGCGTGGTGCGCATGTTCATCAGGAAGAAGAACAGCACTATGATCACCATCAGCGCCCCTTCGAGCAGCGATTCCTGGAGGTTCGAGATGGAGTTGGCGATGAAGTCGCTCTGGCGGAACAGGTCGGTTGTCACCTCCACACCCGCGGGAAGCGAGCGGCGCAGCTGTTCGAGCTCGCGGTCAACGCGTTCCGTTAGTTCTATGGTGCCTACCGCGGGCTGCTTCGTTATGGTAAGGAGAACAGCCGGCTTTGTCTTTACGGACGCGGTGCCGATTTTCGGAGCCTTGCTCCCGGTGGTGACGGTCGCGATGTCGGCAAGGGTCACCACTCCGCCAGCGTCGGACCGCACCACGGCCGCGGCCAGTTCGCCGGTGTCGCCGGTGTTGACCGTGCCTTTTATTATGTACTCATTGCCGTATTCGTAGAGCACCCCTCCCGCTGCGTTGCGGTTTACGTCGGTGGCGGCGGCGAGCGCCTCGTCGAGTGTCACCCCGTGGCGCCGCATTTTCTCGGGTGACAGCAGCACCTGGTACTCGCGCACGTCACCTCCGATTACCGATACCTGCGAGACGCCCCCCAGGGCGAGGAGCTGCGGGCGTATCACCCTGTCGGCCAGGGTGCGGAGCTTTTCCTGGGATACGGAATCCGAGGTCAGGCCGATAATCATGATTTCTCCCATGATTGACGACTGTGGTCCCAGCACCGGAGCGTCAACGCCCGGCGGCAGCTGCGATTCCAGTCCGTCGAGATGCTCGGATACAATCTGCCGGGCGCGGTAGATTTCCGTGTCCCAGTCAAACTCGATAGTCACCACCGAGAAGCCGGGTGCCGACGAGGACCGCACGCGCCTCACCCCCGTCGCCCCGTTTACTGCGGTCTCGATCGGAAAGGTGACCAGCTTCTCCACCTCTTCGGGGGCGAGGCCGGGCGCTTCCGTCATCACCACCACGGTAGGGGCGTTCAGGTCGGGGAATATGTCTACCTCGGTACGCAGCAGGGCCACGCACCCGGCGGCGAGGATAAGCCCGGCAATCACCAGGGTTATCACTCTGTTGTAGAGCGACAGCTTTATGATCTTGTTCAGCATGGAGCGGGGCGTTTAGTGGGAATGGGTGTGTCCCTCGGGTTTCACATCGGAGGTCTCGGCCAGGCGCACGAACGTCACCCCTTCGGCCACGAAACGCTCGCCGGGCTTCAGGCCCGAAAGCACCTCGGCGCGGTGGCCGTCGTTGCTGCCGATGGTTACCGGGCGTTTCTGGTACGCGCCCGGATGCGCCTCCACATAGACGAACATCTGTCCTTGCTGCTCGCTGAGTGCCGACAGGGGCACAGTCAGCGCCTTTCCCTTCTCGGCGCCCCGCAGATAGACCTCGCAGTACGCGCCGCTAACAACCGAGCCGTCGCTGTCGAAGTCGAAATACAGCGGGATATATCCCCCCGCGGCCGCCGCGTAGGGGTCGCCGCTGACGCGTCGGACGTTGAGTCTGTCGAGGTCGACGGCCTCGGAGGAATAGGAGGGCCGGAACGACGCGCCGCTCACGCTTGCCGCCGCGGCGGCTTTCCCCTCCGGCAGGTCGGCGCGGAGCGTCAGCCGCTTCGATCCGGCGATTTCAGCGATCGGCTGTCCGGCCTCGACGAACTGCCCCTCGTTCACGAGCAGACGGGTGATCACCCCGCTCCCTGCCGCTGTCGCGGCGCTACCAGCTCCCGTGGAGCTTCCTGCCGCCGCGCGGGCTTCGTCGTAGCGCTGCCGGGCCGCGTTGTAGTCACGGGTCGAGACGATTCCTTCCTCATGGAGCGGCGTGAGCCTGTCCAGTTCTCTGCGGGCGGCCTCCATGGCCACCCGGGCGCTCTCGTTGGCGTCGCCACCCGCCATGCCGCGGGCCGACACGGTAGCCACTGTCTGCCCCCGCGACACTCTCGCCCCAGGGGCGATACCGGCGGCGAGACGCGCTATTCCGGCCGACCTGGCGGCGGCGACGGAGGTTTCGGATGGTGACGGTACAATCTGGCCTGAGACTGTTATGACTTCCGAAAAGGGCGTTTCCGCCGCTTCGGAAACACGCACGCCGAAGCGCTCGCCCTTTTCGGGCGACAGCAGGATCTCGCCGTCGGCTTCACCTCCGGTTTCCGCGGATTCGTGACTGTGGCCCGGCTCTTCGGCTTCGTGGTCGTGGCCTTCCGCCTCGTGGTCGTGGCCGTGGTCGTGATGGTGGGCGAGCTCGTCGCGTCCTGAGTCGGAACGGCAGCTCCCCAGAGGAAGGGCGGCGATGAGCGCCGCCACTATGTAAGCGTAATTCAGTTTCATACGACAAAATTACCGCGTTGCCCCGACCCCGCCAAATATTCCCATAATTGTGCAACGGGGCCCATAATTGTGCAACGGGGCCCCGCCACTGGTGCTGAAAGCCGGTGGCGGGGCCCGCGTGTTGTCTTATCAGGTGTCGCTGTGTCAGTCGATCTGGATTACGAGATAGTTCGACTTGTTCCAGAAAGCGGCCGGATCGGTGATTCTGAGTATTTTCTGGCCGGCGGCGTCCTCGGTGATCTCGTAGGAGTCCTTGGGCTGCTGGGTCATGACCTTTCCTTTCTTGGAGTGGAGGGGGATAGCGGTAAGGGTGCGCTTGTCGGCTTTGAGGAACGCGTTAAGCTGGAAGTCCTCGGGGAGTACCTTGGTCTTGCGCAGGAATCCGCCCTCGATGATCTTGGCCTCTTTGAGCTCCTTGTTCGATCCAACGACGTAGAAGCAGGTGTTAAGCTCGTTGGTGAGCTTGACAGCCTCTTCCTGTGCGAGGTCCTTGGCTTCTGTCACGTCCTTCACGGCTGTGTTGAGCGAGTCGGTGGCGGCTGTCAGGCGCTCGATGTTTATATTGGCCTGTGCGAGCTCGCCGCGGAGCCCCTCGATTGTGCCTTCCTGGTCGGCGATCTGCTTTTTCAACGTCTCGATGGTGCGTTGAAGGGTCTTGTTATTGCCGTCGGAGGCGTTGAGTTTCTTCTCAAGCTCGGCGAGCCGGTCGCGGCGCTGTTGCAGTGTCTGCTGGATTGCCATCATGTCGTCGCGGATCTGCTGGCGGCGGTCCTTCGATTCGGAGGTCAGGTCGTTGGTCGAGGCGAGTATGTTCTCGAGCTGCTTGATCTGCGACATACCCTCGGAAATATCGTTCACGAGGTTGAGGAGAGAGTCCTGGTTGGCCAGGGCCACTTGCAGGGAGTCGGAGGCGGTGGGGTAGTGGCCGGCGCCCTCGTAGGAGTTCTTCTTTGAGTCGCAGGAGACCGCGCTTATGGCGAGCGCCGCGATCAGGGGGTAAGTGAGCTTTTTCATAAATAATGTAGTTGAATGTTCTGAATTGCGGGGGCGTAAGCGGGCCGGCTGTCGCTATTCCTCTTCGTCCCGGGCGCGGTATTTGTTTTTATGTATCCTCGGGCCGGCGGCTTTGTCGTCCTTGCCTGACACAACAATAACGATTTCTCCTTTCGGATTGTTCACAGCGAAATATCCGGCGAGCTCGCCGAGAGTGCCGTTGCGGGTGGTGTTATGCAGCTTGGATATTTCCCGCGACACCGAGGCGGGGCGGTCGTCTCCGCAGGCCGAGGCCAGTTCCGCCAGTGTCTTGGCCAGGCGGAGGGGCGACTCGTAGATTATGAATGTGCGAGGGTCCTCGGCGAGCGCCGCGAGCCGCGAGGCTCTCCCTTTCTTCGGGGGAAGGAATCCCTCGAAGGTGAACCGATCGCAGGGGAGGCCTGAGTTCACGAGCGCCGGGACGAAGGCCGTGGGGCCGGGAAGGGTCTCGACCTCGATGCCCTCCTCGCGGCAGGCGCGCGTCAGGAGGAAGCCGGGGTCGGAGATGCCCGGGGTGCCGGCGTCCGATACGAGGGCTATGGTATCACCGGCTTTCAGCCGTTCGATGAACGGCGCGGTGGCCGCGTGCTCGTTGAATTTGTGGTATGCCTGCATCGGGGTGGCGATGCCGAAGTGGCGCGTTACCACCGATGAGGTGCGCGTGTCTTCCGCGAGGATCAGCGACGCGGTCCGCAGGGTCTCGACGGCGCGTGGCGCCATGTCGCCGAGGTTGCCGACCGGGGTGGGCACAACGAATAATTTTCCGCTCATAGGGCTTAGATTTCAAACAATGAGCCGATCACGTTGAGGAACTCTTTCGCTTCCGGGCGCTTGGGGTCTATGGCGTATCTGTCAATGAGCAGTTCGCGGGCCTGGGGGGCAGAGGAGCACGTCCCCACGTCTTCCAGTGCGCGGTCGAACAGGACTTGCGACCCCTGGAACAGCTCGCGCCGGAACAGGAAGAGGTCGTTGAGCGAGAATATCCGCCGCAGCTGTGCGGCGACAAGCCCCGGCGCGCCCTCTCTCTCCGGCGTGCCGTGCGCGCCGGTTTCAGTCGCGGTCCGAGGCTCCGGCTCATCCAGTGGCTCCGGTTCTTCCAGCGGTTCCGGCTCAGCCTCAGGTTCTTCCGGGGCTGTGTCGGGGCAATCTTCCACAAGGGAGGGTGCTTCCGGCAGGTCGGGCATCGTGGCGGCCAGCTCGGCCAGGCGTATTATGTCGAGCTTCGTCTTTGGAAGCAGCCCGTCGCTGTCGTTGTCCTTGGCGACGAGGAGCTGTTCGGCGATCTCGGCGGCGAGGTTTATCATCTCGGTCAGTACCATGGTGGTGTCGTTGTTTATTGAAAGGTTTTCAACAGGAAATTCTGGATTGATTTGCGGACTTCGGCCGAGGGGCAGAAATAGCTGTTTACCATAATGACAATGGCGTGGGTTGGCTTGTTGTCCGCGTCCAGCTTGTATCCGGCGTAGCATAGCACGCCCGTCATGCTGCCGCTTTTAAGTGCCAGTTTCCCTTCGAGGCGTGTCCCGCGGAGCAGCTTCTTCACGGTGCCGTCGCGTCCTGCCAGCGGGAAAAGTGCCGCATAGCGCGCGGCGTCGGGCCGTGAGGCCATCTTCGCGAGAAGCCTCGAGAGGAAACGGGCCGAGAACCGGTTGTTGCGCGATAGTCCACTGCCGTCATACAGCCCGACGCGGGATGTGTCCAGACCGAGTTCCGCCAGCAGTTCTTTCTCTCTCGCGAGGGAGGCTTTCAGGGTCGACCCGGGAGCGAGGGCGCGCAGCATAGCCTCGGCGAAAAGGTTGTCGCTGCGCGTCATCATGCGGCTGAGGATCTCCTCGAAGTCGGCGGAGCGGTGGGAGGCCAGTGCCGTGAGGCTGCCGGGAACCGGCAGTTCCTCATCGCCCCATTCCACTGTTATGCCGCGCTCCGCAAGATTGTTCTCCACTTCGGCCGCGAAGGCTTCGGGAGGGTCGGGGAGGGCGAGGTCTGTGCCTCGGGTGTTGCCGTTGTAGTTCACGGCGTACAGCCCTGCGCCGTAGGACCATTCTGTGTCGCAGATTTCCCAGCGTTCGTTGGGTCCTTGCGCCGGAAGGTAGGAGCAGTCGGGCAGTATGGAGCCTGTGACGCGCTCTACTCCCAGGCGCTGCAACGCCAGGGCGATGCTGTCGGCAAGGCCGTCGCCCCTGGGGAACGAGCGGAGCGCCGTGGTAGGGTCTCCCTTTCCGGCGATCACGACGGAGCCGTCAAGCACGCCCCCGTCGATCGCCCCGGATATGTAAGCCGGCGTCTCGAACCGGTTGTCGGTCATCCCGGAGGCCAGTATGGCGGCCGCCGTGACGCATTTGGTTATTGAGGCCGGGGTAAGTGCCGCGTCGGGATTGACACTCACCGTCTCGCGCCCCGTCGACAGGTCGCGCACCACTATGCCCACCTGCGCCGCCTCGCGGGAGGTGAACGAGAGTCCCTGCCCGGCGCCCGGGGCGAAAGCCGCGGCTGCCAATACCACCGTCAGCGCCGCGCGTCGCATGGCTGACGCGCTATGTCGTTTTTTCGTATACATGTCTTTACAGCCGACGAAATTAGCAAAACCGCCGCCGACAGCCAAAAGAACGTGCCGGAATTTAGCCCGGATTATCGTTTTTGAAGCTGAATTGTGCGGATATGAACTTTTTTTAGTAACTTCGCACGAATTTTCACAATAGTGTATGGGAAGCAAAACCCGCGAGAAGCTCATTGATGTCGCGCGACAGCTCTTCGCCCGGAAAGGGGTGGAGAACACCACTATGCTCGACATAGCCAACGCTTCCGAGAAGGGCAGGCGCACTATTTACACCTATTTTAAAAACAAGAAGGAAATCCACCAGGCGGTAATCGAACGCGAGAGCGAGCGCCTTGTCAGCCGCGAGCGCGGAATCATCAGCAACGACGCTCCGGCCGCCGAACGCCTCTCCGAGTTGCTCCATACCCGCGCCAACATTGTGGCGGCGCAGGTCGGATGGATGCTCCCCGAGTCAATCCCCGACCTGCTCAAGCTCGATTTCCGCCGCTCCGGCAAGACCAAGCGTCTGGCAGCGCGGAAGGAGATGCAGATTCTCCGCGAGATCCTCGACGAGGGGGTGCGTTCCGGCGAGTTCAGCCGCGAGCAGGCCCGCCGCGCCGAAAGCGCAGCAGTGGTGCTCCTGCTCGGCATCGAGAGCCCGCTGACGCAGCAGGCCCTCGACAACCTCGGCCTCGACCGCCAGAAGGTGCAGGACCAGACTATCGAGTTCGTCATCGAGGCCCTCCGCCAGCCGGCGTCCGGAAATGCCGTCAAACAGTAAACAAACATCACTTTCATACCACAGAAACTATGAAACTTCTCGAAGGAAAGACAGCCCTTATCACCGGCGCCGCCCGCGGCATCGGTAAGGAAATCGCCCTGCGCTTCGCCGCCGAAGGGGCCGACATAGCGTTCACCGACCTCGTGATCGACGAGAACGGTAAAAAGACCGAAGAGGAAATCGCGGCCCTCGGCGTGAAGGCCAAGGGATACGCGTCAAACGCCGCCGATTTCGCCCAGACTGAGGAGGTAGTCAAGGAAATCCACAAGGACTTCGGCTCGATCGACATCCTGGTGAACAACGCCGGAATAACAAAGGACGGCCTGATGATGCGTATGACCGAGGCACAGTGGGACGCCGTGATCGCGGTGAACCTCAAAGGCGCGTTCAACTTCATCCACGCCGTGCTCCCCATCATGCTACGCCAGAAGCACGGCTCGATTATCAATATGGCATCGGTTGTGGGTGTTCACGGAAACGCCGGCCAGTCGAACTACGCGGCCTCCAAGGCCGGAATGATCGCCCTGGCGAAGAGCATCGCCCAGGAGGTTGGCTCGCGCAACATCCGCGCCAACGCCATCGCCCCGGGATTCATCGACACGGCCATGACCGCCGCCCTCCCCGAGGAAATCCGCAAGGACTGGATTCAGAAAATCCCCCTGCGCCGCGGCGGGACGGTCGACGACATCGCCAACGTGGCCACCTTCCTGGCTTCCGACATGTCGGGCTACGTCACCGGCCAGGTCATCCAGGTCGACGGCGGCATGAATATGTGATTCCGCATATCTTAACCCGCATATCCTAAAAAGAGGCTTCCCGAAGCCTCTTTTTTTGTTGAAAATGGCTAACTTCGCGGAAGTCAAAGCCTGAGGCTGATACCATGGTACTGAAACCTAATCTGATTCCTATAATTCACCTGATGAAAAAGTTTTTGCTAAGCGCGGCGCTTCTCTCCGCCCTGGGCCTTTCGGCTGCTCCGCAGACCGAATACCTCAACCGAGGTGTGGTGGCCGTGAAGGGGGAGAACGGCGTTTTCGTTTCGTGGCGCTCGCTCGTGACCGACGACGCTGCCACTACCTTCGACATCTACCGCGACGGGGTTAAAATCAACGACACCCCGGTTTCGCGAGTGACAAACTACACCGACGCGGCCGGTATGGCCGGGGCGACCTACGAGGTGCGCGCGATTGCCGGCGGCTCCGTGTTTGATTCCGGCTCCTGCGCGGCCTGGGACGCTCCCTATATGAAGGTCCACCTCCAGCGTCCCAACGGAGGGAAGGTCGGCCCGGTCGGCGCGGCCCATTTTTATGAGTTCACTCCCGACGACGTTTCCGTGGGAGATGTCGACGGCGACGGCGTTTACGAGCTGTTTGTGAAATGGATGCCCGACGACGCCAAGGACAGCGCCTCCAAGGGGCTGACAGGCCCCACGCTCATCGACTGCTACAAGCTCGACGGCACCCTGCTGTGGCGCGTGAACCTCGGACACAACATCCGTTCGGGCAACCACTACACGCAGTTCATGGTCTATGACTTCGACGGTGACGGCTCAGCCGAGATGATGTGCAAGACTGCTCCCGGAACCAAGGACGGCAAGGGAAACTGGGTGCTCCTCGGCGATGACAAGGAGACCGACGACTACCGTATGTTCGAGGATAATCCCTCGAAAATTCTGGGGCACGTCCGCGGCGGCTCGGAATACCTCACGGTGTTCAGCGGCAAGACCGGCGAGGCCCTCAGCACGATTCCCTACAAGCCGGCGTACGACTATGTCAGCGAGAGCGTCTGGGGCGACAGCTACTGCAACCGCTCCGACCGCTACCTGGCCGGCGTGGCCTATCTCGACGGCGAGCGCCCATCGGCGATATTCGCCCGCGGATACTACCGGTGCGCCTTCGTGTGGGCGGTGAACTACCGCGACGGCGAGCTTAAAGAGGCCTGGTTCCACGAGTCAAAGGTCAAGGACAAGGGCCTGTGGGGCGAGGGCGCGCACTCGCTGACCGTCGGCGACGTCGATTTCGACGGCAAGGACGAGATCATCTACGGTGCCGGCGCGCTCGACCACGACGGCACACTCCTCTACCGCACGAACCCCGGCGGGAACGAGGGGCATGGCGACGCGCTCCATCTGGCCAAGATGCTCCCCGACCGCGAGGGGCTGCAGGTGTTCATGCCCCACGAGTCGAAGGTCTCCTCATATCCCTTTGACACCGAGATGCGTGACGCCCGCACCGGCGAGATCATCTTTATGAAGCCCCAGAGCGGAAAGGACATAGGCCGCGGCATCGCCGCCAACGTCTCGCCCAACTTCCCCGGTTACGAATACTGGGCCGCGAGCGACGCCTCGGTTTACAGCTACGGAAAAGCGATTGCCGATAACCGCCCCTCGATCAATTTCCGAATCTACTGGGACGGCGACCTGCTGGACGAACTGCTCGACGGTACCTGGATTACCAAGCCGGAGCCTGATTTCTCGAAGATAAACACCCTTGTCGATTTCAGCAAGTACAGCAACGCCGCGGCCTGCAACGGCACGAAGAATACCCCGAACCTATCGGCAGACCTTTTCGGCGACTGGCGCGAGGAGGTGATTCTCCACGACGGCACCACCAACAGCGACCTGCTGATATTCACCACCACCATTCCCACCGACTACAAGCTGAACTGCCTGATGCAGGACCGCCAGTACCGTATGGCGATCGCCTGGCAGAACACGGCCTACAACCAGCCTCCCCATCTGAGCTACTGCCCCGAGGACATGTTCGAGACACGCGCGGCGCTTATGATCCGCGACGGCGCGACGGCGCAGCTCGTGGATTTCGGCAACCCCATCGAGCCGGTAGTGGTGAAAGTGCTCCGCGCCACCGGCATCAACGCCACCGGTCTCCCCGAAGGGCTTTCATGGGAGTTCGATGCCGCTGACGCCACCGGCACCCTTAGCGGCACTCCCGCCGAGGCCGGCGACTTCGAGATAACTCTGACCACCACCGGGGCTGCCGAGGGTAAGGACGCTTCGATGGTCATAAAGGTAAAGGTGGCGAAATCCGTAAAGCTCACCCCGCTCGCGTATTACTCCTGCGACGAAGTGGGGGAGGTGCTTGAAAACCACGTCAGCGGTTCCGCGACTCTCGCCGCCGGAGTCGCTCCGGCTCCTGTCGAAGGCCGGAAAGGCGGGGCGCTCAGCCTCGACGGCACCGCCTATTATGTGCAGCAGGCGTATCCCGCCATCCAGCTCGGCGACCGCGACTTCACGATAGAGTTCTGGATGAAGTCGGCCGACGATGCCGCCTATATCCTCCACAAGGGTTCCAATACCTGCGACGAGGCTACCGGCGCGTCCGGCAACTGGATGGGCATAGAGCTGAAAAACGGCGTGCTCTACTTCATGATCGATGACGACGCGACCAAAAGCCAGGCCTACGTCAAGGAGGCCGGTAAGTGGATGAACGACGAGTGGCACCACGTCGTGATGGTACGCGACCATTTCAACCATCAGCTCCACATCTACGTCGACGGCGAGCGGGTGGCCACCGGTGCCGACAATACCGGCGCCATCGCCGACAACAACGAGGCGCTCGTTATTGGAAACGTCAATGTGAACTTCGACAACACTTTCGCCGGCGCTCTTGACGAGATCACCATATACGAGGGAGCGATGCCTGCCGAAAAAGTTGCCGAACGTTTCGCGACGACCGGCAAGGATCTCGCGTACTTCCCCTTTGATGTCGTTGGCGAGACAACTCCCAACCTCGTCTTCGGCGAGGCGAAAGCCGGAGATTCGGCTCCCGCCGCGGTTGACGGCATAAAGGGAGGCGCCGCCTCCTTCGGCCAGGGTTCCTGCTATATCCAGGAGGCATATGATGCCATACAGCTTGGCGATGGCAGCTTCACTGCCCACATGTGGATCAATTCCACAGACGATGACGCGTACATCTTCTTCAAGGGTAGCCACTCCGCCAACGCCGGTACTGGCACCACCGGTCACTGGGTCGGCCTCGAGCGCCGCAACGGCTACCTCTGCTTCTCGATTGACGACAACGCCGTCAAGACCGACTGCAAGCTCGCCTCGGCCAATGCCGCGTTCGACTGCAAGTGGCACCACGTCGCCTGCGTGCGCGACGCCGCCCAGAAGATGATGTTCCTCTACATCGACGGCGTTGAGGCCGCCCGCGCTACCAACGTGAATACGGGGGCTATCGCCGACAACAACGAGCCGCTGCGCCTCGGCATCAGTGACGAGACAGCGCGTCCCTACGAGGGTCTGCTCGACGAGTTTGTTATCACCCCCTCCGCGATGTCCGCCGAGGATGTCATGGCCGCCTACAAGTCGCTTGCCGAAAGCGGCATCGACTACGCCGCGGCCGATTCGGCCCGCGTCCTTGGCTGTATGGTCGTCGACGCACGCACCGGCGCGGTTGTCTCCCAGGGTACCGGCGACTGCGTTGCCTCCCTTGCCTCAGACCTCGCCCCCGGTGTTTACCTCGTAGCCGTAAGCACCCCCTCCGGCACCGAGGTCTACAAATACCTCAAACGCTGAACCCCGCAGCCACTCACAGGAATAACGAGGCCGCACCTACCAGGCGCGGCCTCGTCGTTTTCCCCAGTCTCCCTTTTCCTCCAATCCTCCTGGTGGTTTCTCTTCGTAGCGAAGCTGTTCTGTGGAGCGAGCTTTAGCGAGCGGCTTCCCCGTCACCTCCGGCCACCTTGCTCCCGTTTGCCCCGTCCTCGAAAAAGAGGCGAGGCCGAATCCCCGGAATCTGGGGGTTCGGCCTCGCTGTGGGTGCCACATCAAAGGATGCGATGAAACTCCGAATGACAGGATTTGAGGTCTCGAAGTCCTTTGTAATCCGCCTGGTTCCCTTGGGGGAACTCCCTCCCGGAGGAGGGATGGGGCCCGCCATCGTACTTGCGAGTTTGTCTCGGCATTTCATATATTTTTGATGAGTTTCCCAATCAACTTTGGTGTGGCGTGTATCGTCGGGAACGGGAATGACGCCATGGCGGCTTCCCTGCCTCCTCTCCCGGAGGCCTCTCTGTTTCTATAACGCAAATTTAGCGCTTATCGTTTAAATACGCAATACCCTGCCGAAAAAAATCAGGGCTGGCGCATGAGATTTAACTCAAATTCAGTCAAAAATTCACCTGATT